>JBQTIS010000568.1:0-18933 GCA_052387895.1 Rhodospirillales bacterium
CGCACCGGGCTGGCGTAGCCCGCGTCGTTGACGATCGCCGCGAACCTGCCGATCGCCTCGTCGCTCGAGCACTCGAACGGCGCGCCGGGCCAGGGGTTGAACGGAATCAGGTTGACCTTGGCGGGGATGCCGCGGATCAGCCGCACCAGTTCCTTGGCGTCGGCCACGCTGTCATTCACGCCCTTGAGCATGATGTACTCGAAGGTGATGCGCCGCGCGTTCTTGGCGCCGGGATATTCGCGGCAGGCCTGGAGCAGCTCCTCGATCGGGTACTTGCGGTTCAGCGGCACGATGCGGTCGCGGATTTCGTCGTTGACCGCGTGCAGGCTGACCGCCAGCCTCACGCCCAGCTCCTGGCCGCAGCGCCGGATCATCGGCACGACGCCGGCCGTGGACAAGGTGATGCGCCGGCGCGAGATCGCGATGCCCTCGCCGTCCATCACGATCTTCAGCGCCTTGGCCACGTTGTCGTAGTTATAGAGCGGCTCGCCCATGCCCATCATCACGATGTTCGATAGCATGCGCCCGTCGGGCGGCGACGGCCATTCGCCCAGTTGGTCGCGCGCGTGCATCACCTGGCCCACGATCTCGCCGGCCGACAGGTTGCGCACCAGGCGCTGCGTGCCGGTGTGGCAGAAGCGGCAGGTCAGCGTGCAGCCGACCTGGCTCGACACGCACAGCGCGCCCCGGTCCTCCTCGGGGATATGCACGCATTCAACTTCCTGGCCGTCGCCGAGCTTCAGCAGCCATTTCTGGGTGCCGTCGAGCGATTTCTGCGCCCGCGCGACGCTCGGCCGCGTCACCGCGAATTTCTCCTCCAGCACCTGGCGCAGCTCCTTCGACAGCGTGGACATGCGCGCGAAGTCGGTCTGGCCGCGGTGATAGACCCAGTGCCATACCTGGGCCGCGCGGAAGCGCGGCTGGCCCAGCTTCACCAGCGCGGCCTGCAATTCCTCGCGGCCCAGCCCCACCAGCTCGATGCGCCCATCGCCGCGGGCGGGGCCGGGGGCTGCCATCAGGGCGTGTTTCTCGGCGCTCATGGGCCGAACATATAGTGCCTGGGGCGGCCCGCCGCTAGCGCGGCTTTGTCTTGGCCAGGGCGACCCGTTTGCCCGCCCGGCGCACCACCGCATCGCCGAACTTGTGCGGCGGCAGGGGTGCAACCGGTCCGCCGGCCGCGACCGGGCGCTCGGCGAACCGGCCGAGGGTCAGCATCCGGTCGTACATCACGATCGCCCCGGCCACGGACAGGTTGACGCAAAGCCGCGTCGGTATCCTGACGATGTGCTCGCAGCACGCTGCCAGGCGCGCCGACAACGACCCGCGCTCCGGCCCCAGCACATAGGCGGCGCAGCGCGGGTGGCGGAAGCTCGGCAAGTCCACCGCATCGTCGCGGAGCTCCACCCCCACCAGCGCGCATTCCCGGGGCAGGCGCAGCGCGTCCAGGTCGGCGAAGTCGTAATAGGGCAGGTTGGCCTCGACGTCGGTGGTGTCGGAACGCGCCTTCAGGTAGTCGGCGGCGATCGTGAACACGAAACTGGCGCCGAAGGCGTGCGCCGAGCGGAACAGCGCGCCGAGATTCATCGGCTTGCTGATACCCTCGACCCCGACGCCGAAATACCCGCGCATGGCAACAGTATAGCCCAAGCCGTCGCGTCCTCCCTTGCGTTGGGTCGGGCGGCCGGGGCATGGTGCGGTTCATGACCGCCGACCCGCTGACCGTCACCATCGAAGGCCTCGAGATATCGGCTGCGCCGATCCTGGTCGAGGTGACGCGCGGCGACATGGTGGAAAGCCGCCACACCGGCACCGTGGCGGTGGTGGACGCTGGGGGCGGCGTCAAGCTGTCCTGCGGCAATATCAGCCAGCCGGTCTATCCGCGCTCGGCGATCAAGCCGATCCAGGCCCTGCCGCTGATCGAATCGGGCGCGGCCGACGCCTTGGCCCTGGGCGACGCCGAGATCGCGCTCGCCTGCGCATCGCACGGCGGCGAGCCGCGTCACGTCGAGACCGTGCGCGCCTGGCTCGGGCGCCTGGGCTTGAGCGAGGACGACCTGGAATGCGGCGCGCATCCGCCGAGCTTCGCGGCCGCGGCCGAGGCGCTGTTCCGCGCCAACGCGCCGGTCACCAACGCGCACAACAACTGCTCGGGCAAGCACACGGGGTTCTTGAGCGTCGCCAAGCACAAGGGCTGGCCGACGCGCGGCTACATCAAGGCCGATCATCC
Organism: Rhodospirillales bacterium; assembly: GCA_052387895.1. Lineage (GTDB taxonomy): Bacteria > Pseudomonadota > Alphaproteobacteria > JAEULC01 > JAEULC01 > JAEULC01. Next base: position 2,228 of record JBQTIS010000568.1, read on the forward strand.
CGTGCAGAAGCTCGTCTTGCAGGCGCTGGCCGATCTCTGCGGCTCGGATCTGTCGCAAGGCGCGCGCGGCATCGACGGCTGCGGCATTCCCGTCCTGGGCATACCCCTGGAGCGGCTGGCACTGGCGATGGCGCGCGTGGCCGATCCCACGGGCCTGCCACGGGCGCGGCAGGCGGCGATCCGGCGCATCCGCCGCGCCATGGCGCGCGAACCCTTTATGGTCGCGGGCACGGGGCGGTTCTGCACCCGGGTGCTGGCCAAGCTCGGCGAGTCCGTGATCCTCAAAACCGGCGCCGAGGGCGTATACATGGCGGCGCTGCCGGCCCTGGGCATGGGCGTGTGCCTGAAGATCGCCGATGGCGCCGCCCGCGCCTCGCAAATCGCCCTGGCCGCGGTGCTCGAGCGCCTCGGCATCGCCGGCGCGGCGGACCTCGCCACCGCCCCGCTCAGCAACGTCGCGGGCCTGCCGGTCGGCGAAATACGCCCGGCCGGCGAACTGCCGTTCTGACCGGGGCTGAGCCGATGCGCGCGTCGCTCGTGCGCGAATGGGGCAAGCTGGAGCCTGGCGAAATGCCCGCGCCCAGGCCCGGGCCCGGGCAGGTGCTGATCGCGGTCAAGGCCGCGGGCGTCAACTTCGCCGACACGCTGATGGTCTCGGGCAAGTACCAGGAAAAGCCGGCTTTCCCGTTCGCGCCGGGCCTGGAAGCCGCGGGGATCGTCGCGGAATGCGGGCCCGGCGCCAGGCGCTTCAAGCCCGGCGAGCGGGTGATGGCGCTCGCCGACAACGGCGGCTTTGCGGAATTCTTGGCCGTGGCCGAGAACGACGCGTTCACGATTCCCGCCGATATGGATTTCACGACCGCCGCCGGGTTTCCAGTGGTCTATGGCACCGCGCATCTGGCGCTGACCTGGCATCTCAAGCTGCGGAAGGGCGAAACGCTGGTGGTGCACGGCGCGGGAGGCGGCGCGGGGCTGGCGGCGGTGGAATGCGGCAAGGCGCTGGGCGCTGTCGTCATCGCCACGGCTGGCAGCCGGGAGAAGCTCGACCTGGCGCGGGCGCACGGCGCCGATCACGCCATCGACTACGCAAAAGAAGACCTGCGCCTGCGCATCAAGGAGATCGCGGGCGGCGAGGGCGCGGACGCGGTTTTCGATCCCGTCGGCGGCGACGCGTTCGACGCATCGCTGCGCTCGACCAGATGGGGCGGGCGGATCGCCGTGATCGGCTTCGCCTCGGGCCGCGTGCCGCAGGTGCCGGCCAACATTCTCTTGGTCAAGAACCTGTCGATCCACGGCGTGTTCTGGGGCAGCTATCGCAAGCGCCGGCCCGATCTGATCGCGGCGGAATTCGCCGAGCTTTTGGCGTGGTATTCGCAAGGCAAGCTCAAGCCCCACGTCTCGCACCGCGTGCCCCTGGCCGAGGCCGCGCGGGCGCTGGCGCTGCTGACCCAACGCAAGGCGCAGGGCAAGGTGGTCGTGACGGTATCGCCGTGACCGACCGCGTGCGCGACCAGTACGAGGCCTATCCCTACCCTGAGCGCGATCCCGCCGACGAGAAGAAGCGCCTGATCGTGGGCTCGCCCAGCGATGTGCGCGAGATCGATCACTTCCTCTACGGCGGGCGGCGGGATTGGAAGCGCCCGTTCCGGGCCCTGGTCGCCGGCGGCGGCACCGGCGACGCGCTGGTCATGCTGGCGCAGCAGCTGGCCGACCGGGGGTGCCCGGCCGATCTCCACTACATCGACATCTCCCAGGCCTCGGCCGGCATCGCGCGGGCGCGGATCATGGCGCGCGGCCTCGGCAAGTCCGTCGCGTTCCATCGCGACTCGCTGCTGGAGGCGGGCAAGGTCGCCCCCGGCCCCTACGACTACATCGACTGCAACGGCGTGCTGCACCATCTCGACGACCCGGCGGCGGGCCTCCGGGCGTTGGCGGCGCTGGTCGCGCCCGATGGCGGCATGGGGCTGATGGTTTATGGCGAACTGGGGCGCACGGGCGTCTACGACGTGCAGGCGCTGTTGCGCGCGCTGTGCGCCGACGCCCCGGATGCCGGGCGCCTCGGCACCGCGCGGAGCTTGCTGCGCGAGCTGCCCGCGACCAACCGGCTGCGCCGCAACACGCTGGTCGGCGTCCATCTCGCGGGCGGCGACGCCGGGCTCTACGACCTGCTGCTGCACGGCCGCGACCGCGCCTATCGCGTACCCGAGCTGGTCGAGCTGGTGGACGGCGCGGGCCTCGGGATCGTCTCGTTCATCGAGCCGGCGCGCTACGAGCCTGCGACGTATCTGAGCAACCCCATGCTATTGGCGAAACTACGGCTCCTGTCGCTCGCCGAGCGCGCCGCCTTCGCCGAGCTTCTGGCCGGCAACATGAAAACGCATGTCTGCTACGTAGCGGCCAAGAGCCGCGCCGCGTCGTGCGCCGCCCGGCCCGGCGATCCCGGCGCCGTGCCTTATGGCCGCGACGTCGATTTTCCCGCCTTGGCGCGCGGCATGGCCGGCGCGGCGCCCAGCGCCACGTTCGACGGGCTTACGGTCAAACTGAGACTGCCGCCGTCGGCGCCGGCGATCCTGGCGCTGGCGGACGGCAAGCGCAGCCTCGGCGACATTCAAGCCGCGATGAATCCGGCGATGGATTGGGCAGGCTTTCTGTCGGCGTTCCGCGTGATTTTCGCCGCGTTCAACGGCATCAACCGGATGCTGCTCCGCTATCCCGTCGGATAGAGAAACTCGATCAAGTCGAGGTCGGGCGCGGCGACGCCGGCCTGGGTCAGCATCGTGTGCACCTGCCCGCGATGATGGGTCTGGTGGTTGAACACGTCGGTCAGGATCAGCGACAGGCGCGTGCGGCGCTCGCCGCCTTCCAAAGTGACGTAGCGCAGGTCCTCGTCCAGGCGCTTGGGCGCGATGCCATCGACGACGGCGACGATCTTTTGGTCCTCGTCCTCGCGCGCCGCGCGCAGCTCGCTGCGGCACTCGTAGACTTGCTCGCCCGGGGCTTGCACCGGGTTAGGGTTTCCGGTGATGCGCCCGAACCACAAACGGTCGACCCACAGAATGTGATCGAGCGTGCAGTGGATCGAGCCGAAGAACGCGCCCCGGTCCTGGCGGTAGGCCGCGGCGGGCAGCTGCGCGCAGGCGTCGTAAAGCCACCGGTTGGCCCAGGCGTTGTAGCGCGCGAGCGTGGCGAACTGGCTTTGCATCGCTTCCTCCTGTCGTTGCGCCTAGCGGGCGAGCGGTGACGACAGCTCGCGGTCGGCGGCGGCGATTTCCGCCACGATTGTTTGCCCCGCCGGCCGCGCGGCGACCCGCGCGTACCAGGCGGCGAGCGCGGGATGCCCGTCCGGGCGGGGTCCATTGAGGCGCCGCGCGTACAGCATGATCATGAAGGTCGCGATATCGGCGACGGTGAAGGCGCCACAGAGGAAGTCCCGGCCGTCAAGCTGCCGGTCGAGCGCGGCGTAGTGCGGCAGCAGCGCCGCCTCGCCGCGTTTGCTCTCGGCTTCGCGCTCGGCTTGGCGCCCGGCGTCGGCATGCACCGGCTCGTTCCGGTACATCAGGGTGCGCAGCGGCGGGAGCATGATCTCGTCGGCCGCAAGCTCCATCAGCCGGCAGCGCGCCCGGTCCTTGGCGCCGAGCGGGTAAAGCGGCGGCGTAGGATAGGCGTCCTCCAGGTACTCGAAGATCACCGTGGAATCGAACAGCGTAAGGTCACCGTCCTCCAGAACCGGCACCTGCCCCTTGGGATTGGCGGCCAGCACGGCCGGATGCTTGGGCGCATAGCCCTTGGCCTGCGTGAACGGCACCATCACCCGCTCGAACGGCAGTCCTTTCTCGTGGAGCGCGAATTCGACCTTGCGCGCGAACAGGCTCAGTGGCCCGGAATAGAGTTTCATGATTTCTTCGAGTCTCCGAAAAAGAATGGGGCGGCCGAAGCCGCCCCGTCAGTTCAACAGGGACACGATGGATTCCTGCGCCTTAGGGCCGCCAGAACGGCTTGTCGGCCTCGCCGATGGCGGTAGCGCGGTCCAAGCCCATATCGGCCAGCTCGTGGTCGCTGAGTTCGAACAGCCGGCGCCGCTCGGTGGCGCGGTTCTGCCAGGCCAGCAGCGTATCCAGCACGCGGGCGGCAACGCCCATCGCGGTGGCGCTGGCGGGAGCGGTGCGGAGATATGTCGCGAAACTGGTCATGGCGAATTCCTTTCTTCTTAGGCCGACGGCCGCGTTGGGGACCGTTCGGGCGCATGTCGATCGAGATGTTAGATACGCATGGCCAGGCTTGCGGACAAACGATGGTTTCTCATAGCATGGCATAGAAAATATAATGCGAAACCGGTACGCTGCTGGCTAGGGACGATGGTCAAATATCTTCCTCCTCTCAATGCGTTGCGGGCGTTCGAGGCGTCCGCTCGGCACCTTAGCTTCACCAGGGCTGCCGCCGAGCTCAACGTAACCCAGGCGGCGGTGAGCCATCAGATCAAGGCGCTGGAGGCGCGGCTGGGGATCCCGCTGTTCAAGCGCCTCAACCGCGCGCTGCTGCTGACCGACGCCGGCCAGGCTTATGTGCCGGCGGTGCGCGAGGCGTTCGAGGGCATCATGCGCGCCACCGACCAGCTGTTGCGGCGCGACCGCGGCGGAGTGCTGACCGTCAGCGTGCTGCCGTCCTTCGCCGCCAAGTGGCTGGTGCCGCGCCTCGGCCGCTTCCGCGAGGCGCATCCCGAGATCGACGTGCGCATCTCCACCGACCACCACATCACCGACTTCGCGCGCGAGGACGTGGACATGGCCGTCCGCTACGGCCAGGGCGACTATCCGGGCCTGCACACCGTGCGGCTGATGACCGAGGACGTGTTTCCGGTGTGCAGCCCGGCGCTGCTGAAGGGTCGGCATCCCCTGCTGCAGCCCGGGGACCTCAGGCATCACACGCTGCTGCACGACGATTTCCGCGTGGATTGGCGCATCTGGCTTCTGGCGGCGGGAGTCAAGGACATGGACCCCGACCGCGGGCCCGCCTTCACCGATTCCAGCATGGTGGTGCAGGCGGCGGTGGAGGGGCAGGGCGTGGCGTTGGCGCGCAGCGTGCTGGCGGCGAGCGACCTGGCGGCGGGGCGGCTGGTGCGGCCGTTCGACGTGTCGATGCCCGCGCGCTGGGCCTATTACGCCGTGTGTCCGCTGGCCACGCGCGACAATCCCAAGATCAAGGCGTTCCGCGATTGGCTGATGGCCGAGGCCGACAAGACGAAGGGGGCGGCGCCGCTCTAGCCGGCGCCGCCGCCGACTTGCGATCGCCTGGCCCTAAAAGTTAGGCGGCGGGATGAGGCGGCCGGCAGCAGCCGCGTTCAAGACGTCGGTCACGCCGCGGAACAGAAAGTCCATCCGCGCGCCCACTTCGTTGGCCACGCCGATCGCGCCGGCGATAGCCAGGGAAATCACCAAACCGTATTCCAGGGACGTGGCGCCGTTCTGGTCGCCGATGAAGCGTCGGGTCGCCGCGAGCATTGGCTCCTCCTTGTTGAAGCCAGCCATTTCCAAATGGCGCTCGCCCTGACGCCGGATCGCGAACCCGTGGCCTCTACCTGGGCCATGTTGGAACCCTGGGCTCGCCGATCAGTTGAACCACGTTAAGAGAAAATTCACCGTGAAGCAAGGGGATTTTCTCAGCGGTCGTTGAATTTATTGGTTAATTCGGAAAATTGGTTAATCCGGCGCGCCTGGAAACCGCCCTAGGCCAGCTCCGGCATCAGCCGCCGCATCGCTTCGGACAGGCGTTCGGGCGCGTTGGCGAAGCATAAGCGCACACAGCCCTCGCCGCCGGGTCCGAACGCGTCGCCCGGCGCCAGGCCGACATCGGCTTTGCGAAGCAGGTCCTTGCAGAATTTGACCGTGTCCGCGACGCCCGCGACCTTGAAGAACGCGTAGAACGCGGCCTCGGGCCGCGACAGCGTCACGCGCGGCGAGGCTTGCAGGGCTTGGAACACAAGGTCGCGGCCGATCCGGCAGCGCTCGACCATCTCCTTGACGAACCCCTCGCCCTGTTCGATCGCCGCCAGCGCGCCGTATTGCAGGAACGGCGCGGTGCCGCTGGTGTTGAACTCGACCACCTTGTTCAGCGCGTCGCCTAGATGCCGCGGCACGGTCAGCCACCCCAGCCGCCAGTCGGTCATCGCCCAGTGCTTGGAGAAGCTGTTGACCACCACCACGTCGTCCTCGGGTTCGGCGATCTCGAGGAACGACGGCGCCGCTTTCCGCCCGTCATAGACGAACCGGGCATACACTTCGTCGGCGATCAGCCAGATGCCGCGCCGGCGGCAGAATTCCAGCACGGCTCGTTGCTGATCGGCCGGCATCATCCAGCCCGTGGGGTTGCCGGGGCTGTTGACGAACAACGCGCGGGTGTGCGGGCCGCAGGCGGCGAACAGCCGGTCCAGGTCCAGCCGCCAGCCGCGAGCGTCCAGCGTCAGCGCCACCGGCCTGGCCGCCGCGCCCATGATGCGCGCCGAAGCGAAAATGTTGGGCCAGACCGGCGTCACCGCCACGATCTCGTCGCCGGGCTCGATCAGGCATTCCATCACCATCATGATGCCGTTCATGCCGGCCGAGGTGACGAAGATGCGCTCCAGCTCCACCGGCTCGGGCCGTCCGGGGGTCGCGTACAGGCGATTGGTGTAGGTCGTCAGCGCTGCGCGCAGCGGCGGCTCGCCGCGCTTGTGCGAATAGAACGTGCGGCCCTCCTCCAACGCCCTGGCGGCGGCGTGGCGGATGAACGGCGGCGTCACTAGGTCGGACTCGCCCACCCAGAGCGGAATCAGGTCCTTGCGCCCGAATCCGAGCTGCCAAACCTCGACGATCTTGGACTCTTCCAGGGCTTCGATTTGGCTGCGGATTTTGGCGTGGCGGCGCGGCGCCACCGGGGCGGCTGTCACGGTTCGGGAATCCTTCGGGTCGCGGGCAGTGACGCACAATGACAAGCTGGCGCGTTGCGATCAAGGCTAGGATTGTTTATAATTTTCAACACTTTAGAGCGTGAGCGGGATCACAGCGCAGATCGCGCCCGGGCTTTAGCGTATAATCGATATCGCGAATCCCGCCAGGAGGCGGCCATGGAAGGCAGGCAGGCATTCCGCTTCATCGCCACGGCATTGATCGGCCTAGCCGCTCTTGTCGTGTCCGCGGCTTTCTCTGCGCCTGCCCTGGCGCAGAGCAAGACCGCGCCGCCTGCCGCCACCTTTACGCCGCCCCCGAAGATAACCGTCATGCCGCAGCAGCCGAAGCCCGACTACACGCGGCTGTACAATGTGCCGACTACCAATGTGCCTGAAATTCCGGACCGGCCTTCGATCAAGCCCGAATCGGGCACGACCGGTGGCCAGACGGGTGATCGCGGCAACCTCAACCAATTGAGCAACGTTTCCTCGATCGGACAGTTGTTGGCGTTGCCGACGGTCACGGACCCGCAGGCGCCGTCGGCGGTGCTGCACAAGCTGGAAAACCGCCTGCCGCTGGGCGGACCGGCGGGACAGGCCGGCGCGGCGCCGGTCGCCGTGGAAGGCCGCACCGGCGCATTGCAGGCGCTCGACAACGCCAAGCCGATCCTCTAAACCCCCTTCGCCCTCGGCGGCGAATCGGATTTCACGCTGCCGCCGCGCCGCCGCCCCAGGCCCGCCACGAAACCGTCGTCGAATCGCGCCATCCGCTTGGCGGGGCAGGCGCGCCCGGACGATCTCCGGCGCCGGCTTGCCGCAGGGGCGGGTGTTGGATAAATAGTCCGCGCCAAGCGCGGGCCCGAGTTTTGGGAGGAAACGCCCGAGTGGAATCAGCGCCGGTTCGGGCAGGGGCCAGGGCCGGCGGACCATCGCATCGTGACGCTCGTTCAACCCCGGCCTCGTGTCCGGCGCCGTGCTTTACGCCAACGCAGGGCCGTTTTTTCACAATGGAGAAGACAGAAATGACGTTCGTTCGCGCTATCGCCCCGGCCGCGCTGGCGGCGGTGCTCGCCACTGCCGCGCCTTTAGCTTCCGCCTCCGCCGTCACGCTTCACCGCGGCGCCGACGCCGCGGTCGCCCGAACCGTCGCCGCCAAGGCGGGCGACACGGTCAGCGTGACGGTCAAGACCGCCAATCTGCGCGGCGGCCCCAGCACCAAGTCGGCGAAGATAGCGGGCATGAACGCGGGCACCAAGCTGCAGGTGTTGGAGGTGACCAAGACCGGCTGGCTGAAGGTCAAAGGCCGGGCCGGCGAAGGCTATGTACTGAGCAGACTGGTGAAATAGCGGACATGCCGAACCGAACGGCGCCCCAATCGTGCGCCGCGATCCGGTGACGTACGCGCGGCGGCCGGCGACGGCCGCCGTTCGCGTTTCCGGGGTCCGCGCTCTCGGAGCGACCGCATGACCGACCGGCGGCTTGACGCGGCCTGGGTCGCGCTGCTGCGGCACCGCAAGCAGGCGGAGGCCAGGCCGATGCGCGCGCTGTTCCAGGCGGATCCCGGCCGCGCGCGGCGCTTCGCCCTCTCGCTCGGCGACATGCTGCTCGACTATTCGAAGAACCGGATCACCCAGCGCACCATGGCGCTGCTGTTCGCGCTGGCGCGCGCGGCGGATGTCGAGGGCTGGCGCGACCGCATGTTCGCGGGCGAGCGCGTCAATTCGACCGAAAACCGCGCCGCGCTGCACGTGGCGCTGCGCAACCGCTCGAATGCGCCGATCAAGGTCGACGGGCGCGACGTGATGCCGGGGGTGAACGCGGTGCTGCGGCGCATGGGGGCCTTCGCCGGCGCCGTGCGCGGCGGAACCTGGCTCGGCGCCACCGGCAAGCGCATAACCTGCGTGGTCAATATCGGCATCGGCGGGTCGGGCCTGGGGCCCGCGATGGTGGTGGACGCGCTCGCCGCCTATCGCCAGCGCGGGCTTGCGTTCCGTTTCGTCTCGAACGTGGACGGCGCCGAGATCGCACGCGCGCTGGACGGCCTCGACCCCGCGCGCACGCTATTCGTCGTCGCCTCCAAGACCTTCACCACCGAGGAGACGATGCTGAACGCCGCCACCGCGCGCGGCTGGCTTGCTGCGCAACTGGGCGAGGCCGCGGTCGCCCGGCATTTCGCCGCTGTGTCGGCCAACGAAAAAGCGGTGCGCGCGTTCGGCATCGACCCCGCCGCCATGTTCGAGTTCTGGGACTGGGTCGGCGGCCGGTTCTCGATATGGTCGGCGGTCGGCCTGCCGATCATGCTGGCGATCGGGCCCGACCGCTTCGCTGAAATGCTCGACGGCGCGCACGCAATGGACCGGCATTTCCGCGACGCGCCGCTCGAGAAGAACATGCCGGCGATCCTGGCGCTGATCGGTATCTGGAACACCGACATGCAGGGGGCCGAGAGCCACGCCGTCCTGCCCTACGATCAGGGGCTGTGGCGGCTGCCCGCCTATCTGCAGCAGGCGGAGATGGAGAGCACCGGCAAGTCGGTCGGGCGCGACGGCAGGCCGGTTCGGCACGGCACCTGCCCGGTCGTGTTCGGCCAGCCCGGCACCAACGGCCAGCACGCCTTCTACCAGATGCTGCATCAGGGCACGCGGCTGGTGCCGTGCGATTTCATCGCCCCGGCGCGCAGCCAGTACCAGACGGGCCGGCACCATGCCGTGCTGCTGGCCAATTTCCTGGCCCAGAGCGAGGCGCTGATGCTGGGCAAGACCGAACGGGAGGCGCGCGCCGAACTGGCCGGGGCAGGGATGAAGGGCGCCGCGCTGAAGGCGCTGCTGCCGCACAAGGTGTTCCCCGGCAATCGCCCCTCGAACACCATCCTGATGAAGGAGCTCACGCCCCACGCGCTGGGGATGCTGATCGCGCTCTACGAGCACAAGGTGTTCGTGCAGGGCGCGGTGTGGGGCGTCAACGCGTTCGACCAGTGGGGTGTGGAGCTGGGCAAGGAGCTTGCGGGCAATATCCTGGCCGCGGTTGAAAGCGGCGCGCGGCTTGACAAACTGCACCCCGCGACCCGTGAATTGCTAAAGCGAATTCGCGACTGGTCGCGCGAATGAGCCGTGGTCCCGAAAAATTCCGCCCGGCTTGACTCAAATCAAAGTGCCGCCGCCCCGATCGAATGGCGTCCGCATACAGCGCATTTCGGCGCTGTGAGGCGGACGGACGGTCATGCGATCGAAGCTGCTGGCGAGCACGGCCCTGGCGGGAATGGCGCTGTCGCCGGCATGGGGGGCCGAACCGTTGAAGCTGTCGTTGGGCGGCTACGCGGTCGGCGGCCTGACCGTGCGCCAGCAGGACAATGTCGCGGCGCCCACGACCGCGCCGGTCAATCGCGGCGCGGGCGACGACCGCGTGTTCGCGATCACCACCGATATCGGGCGCGCGGACGTCTTCTGGGAATCCGAGGTGTTTTTCCAGGGCGAGATGAAGACCGATTCCGGCCTGACCGTCGGCGTCAACATCCAGCTCGAGGCTTATACCTCGAACGACCAGATCGACGAGCACTACGTCTTTCTCCAGGGCGGATTCGGCAAGCTGATCGCGGGCGCCGAGAATTCCGCGCCCTATCTGCTGCATTTCGGAGCGCCGTCGCCCACCGGCAGCTATTTCGGCGTCGAGGAGACGGTGCGGTTCTTCTTCCCGCTGCGCGCCCCGCCTTCGAACAAGGTGGGAACGGTCTCGACGTTCTCGCAGCTGACGGGCGACGCAAACAAGATCACGTATTTCACGCCGCGCTTCGCGCCGGGTTTCCAGTTCGGGTTTTCCTATGCGCCCGACGACGATGCGTTCGCAGGCTTCCAGAGCGTGGGCGTGGGCGGCGGCGCGAACTGCAAGGGCGGTTGCGCCTTCAACGCCGGCAACGGCGTTTCCGACAACGATCAGCCCAATCACCACCACTTCCTCGAAGCGGGCATGAATTTCGTTCGGCCGATCGGCGGCGCGAAGCTGGGTTTCGACCTCGGCTTGGGATACGGCTTTCTGGAAAAGCAGTCGCGTTCCGCCGCGGGGCAGGACCGGCTGGGCAAGGGCCGCGTCGTCGCCACGGCGGGCCTCAGCGTCGGCTATGCCGGCTTCACCGAGGGCTTGAGCTTCGCCTGGGACAATCTGGGCCTCCAGGGCCCGAACGGCCGCTACGACCTCGCGGCTGGCCTTACCTACGGCACGGGACCGTGGCTGATCGGCGCGGATGTCGCCTATGTCGTGGCCAGGGACGGGCAGGCGCTGCAATCCGGCAGGCTGGTGCGCCGCGGCAACGACACGCTGGTCTATGCGGAAATCGGCGGCTCGTACCTGCTCGGGCCCGGCATCAGGGTGTTTTCGGTCGTGAACGCCGCGCGCTGGGACGGCAACGGCACGGCAAGCGAAGAGGCGACCGGCGTCGCCTGGTCCACCGGCATGGCGCTGAATTTCTAGCCGCCGAGGATCGCCCGCACCTTCCTTGCGCGCTCGGCGATCTTGTCCCAGCGCCCGGCCGCCATGTCGTCGCCGGGCGCAACCCAGGACGCGCCCACCGCCACCACGTTGGGAAGGGCCAGGTAGTCGCGCATATTCGCCTCGGTGACGCCGCCGGTCGGGCAGAACATAAGGTCCGCCAGCGGCCCATGGAACGCCTTCAGCGCGGCGATGCCGCCGCTCTGCTCGGCGGGGAAGAACTTCAGCACGCGGAAGCCTGCTGCGCGCGCCTGCATCGCCTCGGCTGGGCTGGCGACGCCGGGGATGAAGGGCATCGACGCGCCGCGCGCCGCCGCCAAGAGCTCGGGCGTGAATCCCGGCGAGAACGCGAAGCGCGCGCCGGCTCGCTGCGATTTTCTCAAGTCCTCGGCGCTTAAAACCGTGCCGACGCCGGCCTCGGCCTCCGGCACTTCCGCCAGGATCGCCCTCAGCGCGTCCAGCGCGGCCGGCGTGCGCAGTGCGATCTCGATCGCCTTCAGGCCGCCCGCGGCCAGCGCGCGCGCCAGAAGCGGCCCGTGCTCGGGCCGCTCGATCGTCACGACCGGCACGAATCGCGCGCGTTTCAGCGCGGCGGCGATGTCGGATTTCCTTGCGGTCGCGGCCATGGCCGGCGCGCGATCAAATCGTCGCGGGCATGGCTTGGCGCGGGATAATCGCGCCGGGATGGCGGATCACCGCGGCGGCAAGCCGGTGGCCGGCGCGCGCCGCCTCGGCCGGCGAAGCGCCCGCGCGCCGCGCCGCCAGATAGGCGGCGTTGAAGCTGTCGCCCGCCGCCGTGGTGTCGCGCGGCCGGTCTTGCGGATCGGGCGCCAGCGACAGCGTGCGCTCGCCGGAAACCGCCACTACCGCCGCCCCGGCGCCGTTTTTCACCACCACCTCGGCCGGACCCAGTCCGGCCGCGCGCCGGGCCGCGCGCTCGGGCGATTTGTCGTTCCACAGCGCGCGTTCGTCCTCGAAGCTGAGCAGCGCGATGTCCGCGCGCCGCATCATCTCCTCCATCGCCGCGCGCGCGGTCGCCGCGTCCGGCCAGTTGCGCGGGCGGTAGTTGCTGTCGAAGGCGACCTTGCCGCCGCGCCGGCGACGCTCGTCCAGCGCGCCGGAAAGCGCCGCGCGTCCGTCCTCGCCATAAAGTGAAAGGCTGATGCCGGACAGGTATACAAGCTCATAGGCCGCGATCTCGTCGAGCAGCGCCGGGGTGTCGGGCAGGCGGAACAGCTCGCGCGCCGGCGCCCGGTCGCGCCAATAGAAGAAGCGCCGCTCGCCCCCGGCGTCGGTCTCGATCAGGTGCAGGCCCGGCAGTCGGCCGCCGACGCGCCGCACCCGCTCGACGCCCACGCCCTCCCTGGCCCAGGCGGCGATCATGCGGTCGCTGTAGGGGTCGTCGCCCATCGCGGTGAGGTAGTCGACCGGCATGCCCAGCCGCGCCATGTAGACGGCGGTATTCAGCGTGTCGCCGCCGAAGCCGAGCGCGTACAGCCCGCCCTCGCGCGGCGACAGCTCGATCATGCATTCGCCGATCGTCGCGGCGCGTGCCGGGCCCGGCGCCATCGCGCTATTTCACCAGCGTTATCGGCACGTCCGCGTTGTGGATGACGTCGGTCGCGACCGAGCCCATCAGCAGGCCCATCGCCGCGCCCAGTCCCCGCGTGCCCATCACGATCTGGGTGCAGCCCAACTTCTTGGCGAAGGCGACGATGGTGGGGCCGGGCCGGCCAACGCCGATATGGTGGCCGTGCGGCACCCCGGATTTTTTCGCGGCCGCAAGCGCCGGGGCCAGGATCTTCATGCCCTCGTCGCGATGGTAGTCCTTGATGTCGGCCTTGTTGATGAACATGGATACGGCGCCGCCGACCGGCAATTGCACGTTCGCGATTTCGACATGCGCGCCGCGCGCGGCCTTGGCCAAGATCAGGGCGAACGCCAACGCGCGCTCGGCGTTCTCGGAGCCGTCATAGGGAACCAGGATGCGCACCGACGCCCCGCTCATTTCGTTTCCTCCGCGCTTAAGTCCTCGACCTCCTTCACCGCCCGGGCCTCGGCGCGGCGCTTGAAGACCGTGCCCAGCACGACCACGATGGCCGCGCCGATGACCGCGGCGATCCGCTCGCCCCAATGTCCAACCTGCGCCTCGACCCAGTGATGCACCAGCGTGTCGCCGGCCATGATCTCGCCGCCCAGCCACCCCAGCAGGCCCGCGCCGGCCACCACCAGGATCGGAAAGCGGTTCAGCACTTTCAGCAGCAGCTGGCTGCCAAACACGATCAGCGGCACCGACATGGCGATGCCGATGACGATCAGCACCATGTCGCCCTTGGCCGCGGCTACGATGGCGATGACGTTGTCCAGTCACATCACCACGTCGGCGATGATGATGGTTTGGATCGCGCCCCACAAATTACCGGCCCCTTTGATGCCGTCCTCGCCGTCCTCGTGCTCGGGGATCATCAGCTTGACGCCGATCCACAGCAGCAACAGGCCGCCGATCAGCTTGATCGCCGGAATTTCCAGCAGCCAGGCGATGATCAGGCAGAAGACGATGCGAATCACCACCGCGCCCGCGCTGCCTGCGAAAATCGCCGGATTGCGGTAGCGGTCGGACAGGTTGCGGCAGGCCAGCGCGATCACCACGGCGTTGTCGCCCGACAACAGGATGTTGACGACGACGATCTGCCACAGCCCGTTCCAGAACTGCGGATCGCGCAAATAGTCCATCGGCTTTTCTCTTGACTCCCCCAATGGACGGGCGCGTGCCCGCCGGCGGGCGCCACGTTAGCGGGTTCGGGCGCGGATGGTGAAGCGAAATCGGACGCGGCCGGCGGCGCCGCGCGAACCCGGCATCACCGCGTCGGCTTGCCGCGCAGGCGCTGTTCGGCCTCGACCAGGCAGCTATTAAGGTACCGGCTGTAGCGCTCTTCGTAGTCCTGGCGCCGCCGCGCCAACTCGACCAGGTCTTCGCCGGGACGCGGGTCCTGGCGCGGGGCTGGGCCGAACCGGCGCGCGGCGTCGCGGTAGCACCGGTCATAGGCCTGACTGCGTTCGAACAGCGACTGCGCGGCGGCCGGCAAGGCGGGCGTCGCCGCCAGCGCCGCCAGAACAAGCGCGGCAAGGGCTCTAGGGCCGCCCGGCGCGACGGCGGATTGCAGGTCGGTCATGGACATGGAACGGCCCCGGGAAACGCGAGCGATCGCGCCGCCGACGATAGCACGGAAAGCGATCTCCGGCGCGAAGCCGAATCGGCGCCTAGGAGATCGTGTCCAGCGCCCCGATGCGCGGGCGGAAGAAGGCGCGGTGGTAGAGGGTTTGGTTCTCGATCGCGCCGATGGTATAGGCGTTGGGCACGAATAGCGTGGTGAAGTTGTAATACAGCTCGGCGACGATGATGGTCTCGCTGGTCTTCACCGTCAGCCCCGACGGCAAGGTGGCGACGCCCCCCTGGGTTCCGATCTTGCTGGCCTTGGTCAGCGTGCCCGCGCCGGTGCGCTGCCAGCTGATTATGGGCGTGCTGCCGACCAGCCTGATCGACGACACGATCATCACCGCGTTGCCGCCCAGCGTGAACGGCGTCATCGTCGGCGACACGGCGGCGAACAGGCCGTTCAGCGTCGCCACGGTCATCGCCTCTTCCTGCGCCGCAAGGTCGGCCATCGAGGTGGCCGCGCGGTCCATCTTCTGGTTCAGCAGCATGAAGCGCCCAACCTCGGCGCCGCCCATCACCAGGATCAGCATCATCGGCAGCGTCAGCGCGAACTCCGCCACCAGCGCGCCGCTTCCGTCGTTCCTGAAACGCCCGAGCCATGCAAGCAAGCGTCGCATCGCGATTCCCTCAATAAGGCTCGTTGCGCACGGCGATGGTCGAGCGCAGCGTAACGCTGGGCGTGCCGAATATCTCCTTGGCGTAGCCCGCGAAGAACGCCCAGTCGTAGCTCAGCGTATAGACCACCACGCTGCCCGGGTCGCCCAGGCCGGGCTTGCCCTGGTCGGAATCCCACTTGCCGTTGCCGTTGGTGTCGGTGAAAGTCTCGCCGGCGTCGTACTTGCCGTTGAACGGCGCCTTGTCGACGAACGCCTCGGGCTGGCCGACATTGCCGAAGCCGGTATACGACTTGGTGTCGATCTTCAGCTTGTCGATGTCCAGGAAGTTGACCGTGTACTTCTTGATCGTGTTCTTGACGTGGTCGATCTGGGCGGTCCCGGCGGGCGCGTAGCCGGTCATGCCCACGCGGCTGGCCTCGCGCACCGCGCCTTCTAGCAGCGTGGAGGCCAGCGACAGCATGCCGACCTCGACCGTTCCCCACATCACCATGAAGAAGGCCGGGGCGACCAGGGCGAATTCGACCGCCGTCGCGCCATCCCGCCGGCGCCCGAAAAGGGTGAAAACCTTGCGCACGTCCTGTGCTCTCCGCGTCGCATCCTGCGAGCGCCCAAGTTTTAGACCCGAATGGGTAAATGGTCTGTTAACAAACCGGCCGATTCCGGCCCGGCGCCCTCGGCAAGTTAACGCGGCGTAAACTTTTTGGCCTCAGTCTCTCGCCACCCGCCCGGAATTCCACCGGGCGCAGGAGCACGTAGCCCAAATGCCGAAAGCAGGCAGCGCCGTTCGTTCCGCCTTCAGCCGCCTTGCCATGAGCCGGCCCGGCCGCGCCCTGCGGCGCCTGATCCCGGACCGGCGCGGGTCGGTGGTGGCTTTCGCCGCGATCGCGCTGGTGCCGCTGGTGGCGGGGGTCGGCATCGGCGTGGACAGCGGCCGGGCCTATATCGTGCGCGCCAAACTGCACCAGGCGCTCGACGCCGCGGCGCTGGCGGGCGGGCGGGTGATGTATGAAACCACCCGCGACGCCGACATCAAGATGTACTTCACCGCCAATTTTCCGCAAGGCTTCATGGGCGCAACCGTCACCGTGCCCACGATCACGTCGGATTCGACCGGCCAGGTCATCACCGTTTCGGCCTCGGCCACGCTGCCCACGACCTTCATGCAGATCCTCGGCGACAAGACCATCACGGTCAACGCCACCACCACCGTCACGCGCGCCAATTCGGGGCTCGAGGTCGTGCTGGTGATGGACAACACCGGCTCGATGAACAGCAACGGCAAGATGGCCGCGATGAAAAGCGCGGCGCAAAGCCTGGTTAACACGATTTATGGCGGCAGCGAGACGGTGTCGAACCTCTATGTCGGACTGGTGCCGTTCGTCGCCATGGTCAATATCGGCAACACCCACTCCAGCTGGACCGCGACCGTCAGCAATCCGCCGTTGACCGTGGGCACGCTCACGCGCAC
>JBQTIS010000569.1:0-3166 GCA_052387895.1 Rhodospirillales bacterium
CTCGCCACCGACCCCGACCGCGAGGGCGAGGCGATCTCGTGGCACGTCCGGGAGATGCTGGAGCAGCGCAAGCTTTTGGACGGCATCGACGTGAAGCGCATCGTGTTCCACGAGATCACGCGCTCGGCGGTGCTGGACGCGCTGAAGCATCCGCGCGAGCTCGATCACAACCTCGTGGACGCCTATATGGCGCGCCGAGCGCTGGATTACCTGGTCGGCTTCACGCTGTCGCCGGTGCTGTGGCGCAAGCTGCCCGGCGCGCGCTCGGCCGGCCGCGTGCAATCGGTGGCGCTGCGTCTGATCTGCGAGCGCGAATCCGAGATCGAGCTGTTCAAGAGCCGCGAATACTGGACCATCGACGCCGATTTCCGCACGGCCGGCGGCGGCGCGGTGACGGCGCGCCTGACGCATCTGGACGGGCGCAAGCTCGACAAGTTCGACCTGCCGGCGCGCGAAGCGGCCGAGGCCGCGGCGGCGAAGATCAACGCCGGGTCGTTCCAGGTGAAGTCGGTCGAGCGCAAGCAGGTGCGCCGACATCCGCCGCCGCCCTTCACCACCTCGACCCTGCAGCAGGAGGCCTCGCGCAAGCTGGGATTCGGCGCCAGCCGCACCATGCAGATCGCCCAGCGGCTGTACGAGGGCGTCGACATCGACGGCGACGCGGTGGGCCTGATCACCTATATGCGCACGGACTCGGTGCAATTGAGCCGCGAGGCGATCGACGCGGCGCGCACGCAGATCGGCGCCGATTACGGCCGCGAGTACCTGCCCGAGCAGCCGCGCGTCTACAAGAGCACCGCCAAGAACGCCCAAGAGGCGCACGAGGCGGTGCGGCCGACGAGTTTCGGCCTGCGCCCGCAGGAGATCGCACGCCACCTCGACCCCGACCAGCTGAGACTCTACGAGCTGATCTGGAAGCGGGCGCTGGCCAGCGAGATGGAAAGCGCCACGCTGGACCAGGTGGCGGTCGACATCGCCTCGCCCGACGGCGGGCTCGTGCTGCGCGCCACCGGGTCGGTGATCCAGTTCGACGGATTCCTGAAGCTCTATCACGAGGACGAGGACGATCCCGGCGAGGACAGCGAAGCCGAGCGCCGCCTGCCCGACGTCAAGGAAGGCGAGACGATGGGGCGCGAGGCCGTGCGGCCCGAGCAGCATTTCACCCAGCCGCCGCCGCGCTACACCGAAGCGAGCCTGGTGAAACGCCTGGAGGAGCTGGGCATCGGCCGGCCCTCGACTTATGCCAGCATCATCCAGGTGCTGCAGGACCGGAACTACGTCACGCTCGACAAGCGCCGCTTCGTGCCGCAGGACCGCGGCCGGCTGGTGATCGCGTTCCTGGCGGGCTACTTCGAGCGCTACGTCGAATACAGCTTCACTGCCGCGCTGGAAGACAAGCTGGACGACATTTCGGGCGAGCGCCTGGACTGGAAAACGGTGCTGCGCGAATTCTGGAAGGATTTCTCGGCCGCCGTGGACGGCACCAAGGAACTGCGCGTGCGCGACGTGCTGGACCGCTTGGATGACGACCTGGGCCCGCATTTCTTCCCGCCGCGCCCCGACGGCGCGGATCCGCGCAAATGTCCCTCGTGTCCCAACGGCCGCCTGGGGCTGAAGCTGGGGCGGCACGGCGCCGTCATCGGCTGCGCCAACTACCCGGACTGCAAGTTCACCTGCCCGCTGGCGGTTATGGACGGCACGCAGACCGCCAACGCCATCGCCGAAGGCAAGCGCGAGTTGGGTGCCGATCCCGCGACCGGCAAGAAGGTGACGTTGCGCCAGGGCCCCTATGGGCTCTACGTGCAATTGGGCGACACGCCGGAAAAACCGCCGAAGGGCGCCAAGAAAAGCAAGGAACCGGCACCCGAAAAACCCAAGCGCGTGTCGCTGCCCAAACACATGCCGCCGGCCGATCTGACGCTCGACCGCGCGCTGGCGCTGCTCGGCCTGCCGCGCGTCGTCGGCAAGCATCCGGAGACGCAGCAGGACATCACCGCAGGCATCGGCCGCTTCGGTCCCTATGTGAAGCATGACGGCATGTTCAAGTCGCTGCCGGCCGACGAGGACGTGCTGACGGTCGGCATCAACCGCGCGGTCGACCTTCTGGCCACCGCCGGCAAGGGCCGCCGCCGCCAGCCGGGCAAGGAGCTGGGCGTGCATCCCCAAGACCAGAAGCCGGTCACGCTGCACCAGGGCCGCTACGGGCCCTATGTGGCGCATGGCCGCGTCTATGCCTCGCTGCCGCGCGGCATGAACGAGAGCGAGGTCACGTTGGACGCGGCGGTGGCGCTGCTGACCGCCAAGTCGTCCAAGGGGGCGGCGAAAGGCAAGCGCGGCAAGGTGGAGAGCGCCCCGGCGCCGGGGGCGGACGCCGCCGCGCCGGCCAAAAAAGAGAAGAATCCAGCCAAGCCGAAGGCGAAAACCCTGGACGAAGCCCCCGCGCCCAGGCCCGCGAAGAAGCGCGCGGCTGGCGGGTGACGGCGGACGGCGCGTGAACAAGCCGCGCGGTCCGCACAAAGGCAAGCCGCCCGGCCTGCCCGACAAGCAGCGCATTCTCGATTTCATCCGCGAAAGCCCCAGCCGCGTGGGGCGGCGCGAGATCGCGCGCGCCTTTTCGATCAAGGGCGCCGAGCGCATCCAGCTCAAGTCGCTGCTGAAGGAATTGAAGCAGGAAGGGTTGATCGAGGCGGAACGGCGCCACGCCGGCGGCGCGCACAGGGCCAAACCCGGCGCCCTGCCCTCGGTCGGCGTGCTCGAGGTGCTGGGTCCCGATCCCGACGGCGAGGTGCTGGCGCGGCCGATGCAGTGGCACGGCAGCGGGCCGCCGCCGCGCGTCTACGTGGTGCCCGAGCGCGGCCATCCCGCCCTGGGGCGCGGCGACCGCGTGCTGGCGCGCCTGGCGCGGATCGCGGACGGCTATGAGGCGCGCGTCATCCGCCATATCGGCGCGGGCGTCGCGGCGCGGCGCGCGGTGGGCGTATTCCGCCGCTCGCCGCGGCCGGGCGAAGGCGGCCGCATCCACCCGACCGATCGCCGCGTCAAGAGCGACTACCACGTCGACGGCCGCGATACCGGCGGCGCGGAGAACGGCGAGCTGGTGCTCGCCGAGTTGCTGCCGCCGCGGCGCATGGGATTGCCGACCGCGCGGGTGGTCGAGCGCATCGGC
>JBQTIS010000570.1:0-2090 GCA_052387895.1 Rhodospirillales bacterium
TGGTGCGGATGTCCGTGGGATTGGAGGACGCGGACGACCTGATCGACGATTTGAAACAGGCGCTGCGCGGCGCGGCCAAGGGCTAGGCCGATGCAGCTGACCGTCAACGGCGCCGGGGTTTACCTCCACACCGGCGGCCGGCCCTTCGACCCCAAGCCGCCGGCCGCGCTGTTCGTCCACGGCGCCGGCCTCGACCACACGGTCTGGGCGTTGCAGGCGCGCTACGTGGCGCATCACGGCTTTTCGGTGCTGGCGCCCGATTTGCCCGGCCACGGCCGCAGCGAAGGCAAGCCCCTGGCGTCGATCGAGGCGGTCGCGGACTGGCTCGCGGCGCTGATGGACGCGGCCGGCCTGAAAACGGCCGCGCTGATCGGCCATTCCATGGGCGCGGCGGCGAGCCTGGAGCTGGCGGCGCGGCATCCCGAGCGCGTCGCCAGGCTGATCCTTCTGGGCGTCGCGCCGCGCCTTGCCGTGCATCCCGACCTGCTCGCGGCGGCCGAGAACGACCCCGCTCTGGCGCGCGAGCTGATCGTGGACTGGGCGCATGGCGGCCGCGGGCGCGTCGGCGGCAACCCCGCCCCCGGCCTGTGGATCGCCAATGCCGCGCGCCGGCTGATCGACCGGGCGGGCGCGAGCGGCGCCCTGGCCCGGGACCTGAAGGCCTGCGAAGCCTGGACCGGCGGCCAGGCGGCGGCGGCCAGGCTCGCCTGCCCCGCGCTCTTGATCCTGGGCGCGGAGGACCGCATGACGCCCGCCAAGTCGGGCCGGCAACTGGGCGCCTCGATCAAGGGCGCGGAGGTCGCGGTGCTGCCGGATTGCGGCCACATGCTGATGGTCGAGCAGCCCGACATGACGCTGGACCGCATGCGCCGCTTCCTGGGGGCGCAATGATGGCGGAAGCGAAAAAGCAAACCCGCGCGCGCTATCGCCGCTTCATCCCCATCACCACACGCTGGTCCGACAACGACGCCTACGGCCACGTCAACAACGTGACCTACTATTCCTATTTCGACACGGCGGTGAACCAGCATCTGATCGAAGAAGACGCGCTCGACATCGCGCGGTCCGAGGAGATCGGCGTGGTGGTCGAGACCATGTGCCGGTTCTTCAAGCCGCTCGCGTTTCCCGACAGGCTGGAGGCGGGTCTGCGGCTGGGCAGGCTCGGCAAGTCCTCGGTGCGCTACGAGATCGGCATTTTCCGGATGGGCGAGCCCGAGGCGGCGGCGGCCGGCCACTTTGTCCATGTCTATGTGCGCCGCTCCGACTTCGCCGTGGCGCCGGTGCCCGATCCGGTGCGCCGCGCCGCGCAGAAGCTCGCCCGGAAGGGCGATTGATCGCGCGCCGCACCCCTCCCCTTGCCCGGGCGCGGCTTGCTCCGGTGCAACCGTTGCACCATACTGGCCCGATGCCGACGATCAATCGGTTTGGCAAGTGCAAGATTTGCATGTACTTCGCCGACCACGGCGAGCCGCATTTCCACGTCTTGGGTCCCGACGGACAGCTGGTGGTGCGAATCGCCGACCTTCGCGTGATCGAGGGCAGCAGGCGGCGCGTCGATGCGCCCGCGCGCTGGCCTGGGCGGCGCGGCATCGCGACGAACTGATGGCGAAGCGGCACGAACTGCAACGGAGCGGAAAATGAAGCAGCCCAGGATCGGCGGCGTGGCTTGCCTGGACAGGCAGCGGCTTCGAGTCCGATGGAGCGACGGCACGGAATCGGTCTTGAGCCTTAAGCCCGCCATCGACCGCTATGCCGGGCTTCGGCCCTTGCGCAAGCCGGCGACGTTCGCGCGCGCGCGGATCGGCGACTGGGGCTGGGCGGTGCGCTGGCCCGGCGGCATCGACATCGCCGCGCGCACGTTGCGCCGGCTGGCATTGGAGCAGACAGGCGAATACATGCGCGCCGGGGATTTCAAGCGCTGGCGGCAGCGCCACGCGCTGACCCAGGCGCACGCCGCCACGGCGCTGGGTCTCAGCCTGCGCATGGTCAAGTACTACGAAAGCGGCGGCAAGCCGATCCCGAAAACCGTGCGTTTGGCCTGTCTCGGTTACGGATTGCAACGGGCGGCATAGCGGACGCGCCCGCCTCGT
>JBQTIS010000571.1:0-11440 GCA_052387895.1 Rhodospirillales bacterium
TCCGAACGGCGGCGGAAGCGGGCCACGGGCTCATCGAGCAAGGTTTTGACGGCGCCCGCCAGCGCCCCAGGATCGCGCGGCGGACAAACGATGCCGGTATCGCCCAGGATCAGCCGCGCTTCGCCGACATCGGTTGCGACGGCCGGCAGGCCTGCGGCCATCGCCTCGGCCAGGACGTTGGAGAACCCTTCGCCGATCGAGCTCGACACGGCGATGTCGGCGGCGGCCAGGACCGCGGGCACGTCGTCGCGCGGGCCAAGGAAGGTCACGTTTGGCCGTGGCGTCAAATGTTCGGTGCCTCGGCCGACCATGAGGGCGCGCACCCGGGGCAGGCGGTCCATCGCCGCGAGGAATGTCGGATGGTCCTTGATCGGATCGGCGCGCGCCACATGCACGATCAGACGGGCGGAATCGTCCGCGCGCAGCTCCCGGCGCAGCCGCGCGCGCGCGGCCGGATCGGGCCGGAATTTCGCGGTGTCGATGCCGTTGGCGATCACGCGTGCGCGGCGCGGGCGCATTCCCAGGGCGGCGTGCAGGTCGATGCCGGCCTGCGAGTTGGCGATCACCAGGTCGGGGCAGCGCGCCAACGCGGTCCACATGCGCCGCAACGCGCGAAAGCCTAGGCCGAAACCCGGTCCTTCCAGCAAGGAGGCGCGCAATCCCCAGGCCAGTTTGGTATGCCTGCGCCGCCCGCTGAACATCAACGCCGCCAGGGCCATCAAATCGGCGTGGTACATCCAGCCCTGCACCACGTCGGGCCGGTCACGCGCGATCAGGCGCGCCAGCGCCGCGACCGCGCCGGGCGAGGGCACGCCGCGCCGCATGCCGAGATCTGCCACGGGCACGCCCGCTTGGCGCAGCAGCGCCGAGTAATGCCCGCCGGGAACCAGGCTTACGACGGATTGTCGGAGATCCGTTGCAGCGCGCGCGGTTGCCAGGGCGTGGAGCGCGCTCTCAGCACCGCCGACGTCGAGCCCGGTAATGACATGCAGAACCTTGATCGGCGCGCTCACGGCATCCAGCGCCGCTTCCAGGCCTGGAACATCAGCACGGTCCAAAGCGGAGACTGCCAGTCGCGCCTGGCGGCCTGGTGGTCGTCCCACGCGGCTTGGACCGGCTTGGAATCGATCAGCCCGTCGGCGTGCATTCGCTTTGGGTCCAGCAGGCCGGCCGCCCAATCGCGCAATGGGCCGCGCAGCCATTGGCCTATCGGAACGCCGAAGCCCATCTTCGGCCGCTCGAACATCGCCTCCGGTACGTAGCGCGCCAGCACGCGGCGCAGCAGTCGTTTGCCCTGGCCGTGAACCAGCCGCGCTTGGAGCGGCAGGCTCCATGCGTATTCGACGACCCGGTAGTCCAGCAGCGGGACACGGCCCTCCAGGCTCGCGGCCATCGCCGCGCGATCGAGCTTCACCAGAATGTCGTCCGGCAGATAGGTGGCGGCGTCGACATACTGGCAGCGCAGCACTAGCTCGGGCAGCGCATGTTCCAGCGCGTCGTCCCACACCGGCGTGAATCCTTCCTTGCCCGACGGCACCAGGGCGCTCGGGTCGGTCCACTGCGTCAGTAGCCGGCGGTAAAGCGCGGTTTGGGTCGGGCAGGCCAGCACCTCGGCCAGCTTGCGCGGCTTGTCGGCCAACACCCCAGGCAGCCAGGCCGACGGCGCGCCGTTGACCGCGCGCAGACCGGCGGCGGCCGTCGCGCGCAATCCCGCCGGCAGCGGCCCCAGCCAACGCCACAGCGCATTAGCCCGGGCATAACGCTGGTAACCCGCGAACGCCTCGTCGCCACCGTCGCCGGTCAATGTGACGGTGACGTGCTTGCGCGTCAGGACCGAAAGCAGCGCCGTGGGTATCTGCGAGGAGTCGGCGAAGGGCTCGTCGTAGATTTCCGGCAGGCGGGGCACGACGGCAAGTGCGTCGGCCGGCGTGACGGTCATCTCGGTATGGTCGCTGCCCAGATGCGCGGCGATGGCGCGGGCATGGGCCGACTCGTCGTGGCTCTCCTCGCGGAAGCCGACGGTGAAGCTGCGCACCGGCCGGTTGCTTTGCGCCTGCATAAGGGCCACGATGGTGGAAGAATCGATGCCGCCGGAGAGATACGCGCCCAGCGGCACGTGCGACCATCTGGCGGCGCACCGCGTCTCGCAGCAAACCGTCCAGCTTGTCCTCGGCCGCGCGTGGGTCGAAATCGCCGTTCAGCGCCTTGGCCGCGCCTTGCTCGGCGGCGCGGCGTAAATCCCAGAACGCGCGCGGCTGCTCGCACGCCCCGACCTTCCAGCGCATCAGATGCGCCGGCGGCAGCTTGCGGACGCTGCGGAAGATCGTTCCAGGCCCCGGCACGTAGCCGTGGCGCATGAAGGCGGCCAGCGCGCCGGGATCGATCTCCGGCCGCCAGCCCGGACAGTGCTGGAACGCCTTCAGCTCCGACGCGAACCACAGGCGCTCTGGCGTCGCGGCGTAGTACAGCGGTTTGATGCCGAGATGGTCGCGCGCCAGGATCGCGGCCCGTTCGCGCGTGTCCCACAGCACGATCGCGAACATGCCGTTGAGCCGCGCGATGGCGCGCTCCGGGCCCCAGTGCGAGCAGCCCTCGACAAACACCTCGGTGTCCGATGTGCCGCGGAAGGCCCGGCCGGCCGCGCGCAAATCCTCGCGCAGGTCCTGGAAATTGTAGATCTCGCCGTTGTAGATGCAAATATAGCGGCCGTCGGACGAGGCCATGGGCTGCGCCCCGGTCGGCGTCAGGTCGACGATTGAAAGCCGGCGGTGCGCGAAGGCGATTCCGTTCGGCGCGTCGATCAAAAAACCTTCCGCGTCGGGTCCGCGATGGGCCAATGTGCGCGACATCGCCTGGGCGATCGCGCGCAGGCCTTCGGAAGCCAGACCGCCTTTGGGGTCGATGATGCCGCTAAGGCCGCACATCGCGCGACAAGCTATTGTGTCGGCAGTCGAAAGTCCACACGGGGGGACGCGGGCACGGCTTGCGCCCGGCGGCCGCCCGGCCTAAAAACCGGGGCCGCGAACCGTCCCATTTCCGGGATTCATCATGCCCAGGCGCAGAGAGATCATGCTGGCGATCGCCGCGATGGCGGTCGGGATTGGCGCGTTCCTGGTCTTGGCCGAGATCGTTCTGCGGTTCCTGCCCGTGGCCTCGGGCTTGCGTACGCAGGCGGTGACCGAAACGAGCCCGGTCTTCCGGCTGGCGCCGAACCGCGATTACGTCTACTCGCGCGACTGGGACCTGGCGATGGTCAATCGCGGCCGGGTCAACAACGCCGGCTTCGTGAACCGCCAGGATTACGCGCGGGATAGCGCCTTGCCCGTGCTGGCGATCGTCGGCGATTCCTATGTCGAGGCGTTGATGGTGCCGTTCGCAGAGACGATGCAGGGACGACTGGCCAAGGCGCTGCAAGGCAAGCTGCGGGTCTACAGCTTCGCCGCCTCGGGCGCGCCGCTGAGCCAGTACCTGATCTGGGCGCGCCATGCCGCGCGCGACTATGGCGCGAAGGCGCTGATCGTCAACGTGGTCGGCAACGATTTCGACGAAAGCCACGTCGACCACCGCGTGGCGTCGGGGTTCTGGCTTTACGCGCCGGGTGCAAACGGCGCGCTGCGCCTGGCGTTGTTCGACTACACCCCCGGGCTGGCGCGGCAGATGATCGCCCACAGCGCGCTCGCGCGTTACCTCGTGTTCAATTTGGGGATCAAAAAGTCCGCCGGGGAGCTGGAGGCGGCGTTGCGGGGCCTGTTTTCATGGGCATCCCCGTCCGCGCCGCAGTACGCGGGCAACACCACCGCGGCGGCTGACGACACGCGCGTCAAGAACTCGCTGGCCGTCATCGACGCGTTCTTTCGCGATCTGCCGGAGATGACCGGGCTTCCGGCCGAGCGTATTGCCTTCACCCTCGACGGATTCCGTTATCCCAGCGCGGGCGGGGAGAACACGTACTTCGGCCGTATGCGCCGCGAGTTCGCAGCGCGTGCCCAGGCCAATGGCTACGAAGTGATCGATATTGATCCGATGTTCCAGGAGCACTACCGGCGCAACCGCCAGCGCTTCGAGTTTCCACGCGACGGGCATTGGAACGCGGTGGCGCATGGCGTCGCCGCCGAGGCGGCGCTCGATTCACGGCTGCTCAAGGCCCTGGGGCGCTGATGCATCACTTCTTGTAGCTCTGCGCCATCGCTTCGGTTCCGCGCGCCAACATGCCGCCGTCGCCACCCACCGCGATCATCTGGAATCCGGCGGCGAGATATTTTTTCGCCGCGTCCTCCTTGAATTCCAGAATGCCCGGCGCCTTGCCGCCGGCCTTGATATTCGCGAGCCCGCGCGCGATCGTGCGTTGCACCTCGGGCGCGGCGGAGTTGCCGATGTGTCCCATGCCGGCGGAAAGGTCGTTCGGGCCGATGAAAATGCAGTCCACGCCATCGACCTTGGCGATGTCGGTCGCTGCGTCCAATGCCTTGGTGGTCTCCGCCTGCACCACCACGCAAATCTCGTCGGCGGCGATTCCGGCGTAGTCCTTGACGCGGCCATAGGCGGTCGCGCGCGTGGTGCCGGCGATGCCGCGTATGCCCTGGGGCGGGTAGCGCGTGGATGCAACCGCGCGCTTGGCCTCGTCCACCGTCTGCACGTAGGGGAACATCAGCGAGCGCACGCCGATGTCGAGCAGGCGCTTGACCAAGACCGGCTCGTTCCAGGGTATCCGCACCACGGGTTCCGCCGTGCCTCCTTCGGCCGCGCGCAAGTGGTGGATGATGTCGGCGAAATCGTTGGGCGAATGCTCCATGTCGATCAAGAGCCAATCGAAGCCCGCCGTGGCCGCGATCTCGGTCGCGTTGGGGCTGGCGAGCGTCAGCCAGAAGCCGATCTGCTTTTGGCCGGCGGCCAGCGCGCGTTTCAGGCGGTTCTGCGGCAGGGCGGGCATGAATTCTCCTTGGATCGTCATGGATTTGCAGCTTGGCGGTGGCAGACTAGCCGCCTGCTCGGGCAAGCGTCCAGGCGTCGGGCAGCCGCGGCGGACGCTCCGCGAACCGCAGCGGCGCGCCTTCTCTTGGGGGATCGCTTCGGGAGTCGACCTGTTCCGAGGCGATGATAGAATGTGACAATCGGGTGACGCACCGGTCGCCCTCGGGGATTGGGGTTGGGAGGAGCTGATGATTGCCACCATCGACATGTTCAGGAAAAAGCGCTGGTTGACCATAGCGGTCGTGGCCGCGGGGTTGGGCCTTGCCGCGCCGGCGCCGGCCCAGGATGTCGCGGCCAGCGACATTCTGAACGCCACGCTATGGATGCAGAAGTCGATCGAGTACAAGGCCAATTCGCTGGCGATCTTCGCATTGGCCAAGATACGGCTGGATCAGTTGCTGGCCGACAAGAAGCACACCGCCGCGCCGAACGAGCAGAAGGGCGACTTCGCCAACTTGCCGCCAGCCCTGGTGATCGACGGCGACGAAACCCTGCTCGACAACTCGGGCTACCAGGCCTGGATGGTAAAGGCCGGCACCACCTTTTCGCCCAAGACTTGGACGCAATACGTGAACGCGATGGAGACGTTGGCGATTCCCGGCGCGGTCGAGTTCTGCAAGTATGCCGACAGCAAGGGCGTGAAGCTGTTTTATGTCTCGAACCGCACCAACGAAGAGAAGCCCGCGAGCAAGAAGAACATGGAGAAGCTGGGCTTCCCGATGGGCGGGAACGTCGAGACCTTTCTGTTCGCCAAGGATCAACCTGATTGGGGTTCGGCCAAGAGCACGCGCCGCGCGTTCATCGCCAAGGATTACCGCATTGTGATGTTGCTGGGCGACAACTACGGCGACTTCTCCGACGGCTACAAGGGCAGCGAAGCCGACCGCCAGAAGGAGTTCGAGGCCAACAAGGACCGCTGGGGCCGCGACTGGATCATGCTGGCCAATCCCGCGTACGGCTCGTTCGAGTCGGCGCCGTTCATGCACGACTATAAGAAGTCGCAGACCGAGCAACGCAAGGCCAAGCACGACGCGCTGAAGGCCTGGAGCGGCCCGAAGCCGTAAGCCGTCTCAAGTTCCGGTCGAAGTCGATGCCCGGCCCTGTGGCGCGGTAAGAGGGCCGGGTATTTGTTTGAGGAAGGGAATGCCACCATCCTTCCAATGCTTATCCTGGACCGTTTTCAGGGCAATGAGCCCCTATCGCCAGGGTGGCCGGGCCGCGGCCAGGCCGGCAGTCAACCGGAATGAAATAATGTTTCTATTTCAATCCCTTAAGCACGCAGCTGAAACCCGCCCATGAACCTGCAAGGCTTCAAGGCCGCTTTGGCCAAGAAAGAACCGCTGGAAACGCTCAGCCCTGCGCTGAAGGCGTTGTGGTGGGACGCCAAGGGCGACTGGCATAAGGCGCATGAATGCGCGCAGGAAAAGGACGACAAGCCGGGCGCCTGGGTGCACGCCTATCTGCACCGCAAGGAGGGCGACCTGTCGAACGCCGGCTACTGGTACAAGCGCGCCGGCAAACCCATCGCCTCCACGTCGCTGGAAGTGGAGTGGGAGGCTATCGCCCGCGCGCTCTTGACCGGCGCCTAGCCGAGATATACCCCGCCATTCGCGTGAATCGTCTGGCCGGTGATGTAACGCGCGCCCGGGCCGCATAGGAACCGCACCGTGGCGGCGATGTCCTGGGGCGTGCCGAGCCGCCCGACCAGCGTCCGGGCGGTGGCGTGATGCGAGGGTTGCGGTCCCTTGCGCGGTGTGTCGATCAATCCTGGCGAGACCAGATTCACGGTGATGCCGCTGTCGCCCAATTCTTGGGCAAGCGCGCGAGTCAGCCCCTCCAGCCCCGCCTTGGCGGTGACGACATGGGCGCGATGCTTGGCGCCGGTATGCCCGGTCAAGCCGCCGATATTGATGATCGCGCCGGCGCCGCTTTTCCTCAGGTATGGCAAGCCTGCGCGCGCGCAATTGAACGCGCCGTCCAATACGATCGCCAAGATCATATGCCAATCGTCGGGCGTGATTTTTTCGAAAGCCGACTCTTGCCGCACCGCGGCGTTGTTCACCAGGATGTCGATGCGCCCGAATTTTTTCGCCGCAGCGGCCGCCATGCGTTCCACCGCCTTCACGTCGGTCACATCGGCCATGCAGACGAGCGCCTGGCCGCCTGTTTTCGCGATTTCCGCCGCCACCGCCTCGGCCTCGGTGCGGTTCGTGCGCGCATTGACCGCGACCGCGGCGCCGCCCTCGGCCAGCGCCAGCGCGATCGCGCGGCCGATGTTGCGGCCTGCGCCGGTGACGACCGCCACCTTGCCCGCGAGTTCCCTATCGCCCGCCATGATTCATCCCTTGAACGCGTCGAGTTTGACCGGACCGTCGTAGAGCTTGCGCGCGGCGGCGAGTGCGGCGGCGATCCGCTTTTCGTCCCATCCACCGTGGCGCGCGTTGCGCGCGAACTTGTCCTCGATATCGGCCGCGGTCAATGGCTCGTGCGCGCCGCCGCGCAAGTGCGGCTGGCGCTCCTCGATCACCGTGCCGTCTTTCAGCGTCGCTCGGATATGGCCGGTGTAGTTATTGTGATAGGGGTTGTCGGGATCGACGACGTATTTCACCTTCGCCGCCAGCGCCAGCGCCTCGGGTTCCTTGACCGCGGCGTCGGTGAACGCCTCAAGCTCAACGCCGCCGCGCACGAAGCCCGAGGCGATGCAATAGGGGGTCGAGAACTTGCCGGCATAGCCATTGTTCGGCCGCTGCTTGGACGAAAGCGGTTCCCACAGCCGATGCACCGTGCCCTCCGCCACCTCGCACATCATCTCCACGATGTTCCCGGCCTCGATGCCGCGCTGCTTCAGCCGCCGGGCGCAGTCGATATAGGGGTGGGTCATGGTGCCGCAGGGATAGGGCTTGAAGGCGATGGTCTCCGTCACCCAGCGCTTGCCGAAATCGCCGGTTAGGGCGTTGTAATCGCCCTTCGCGGTATGGGCGAAGCCGTTGTATAGGCCGTGCGTGCCTTCGAACACTGTGCGCGGGCCGTTGAAGCCGGCGCGCGCCATCAGCGCGGCGCGAATGCCCGATTGCGCCGCCCAACCCGGATGCATGCGCTTGGTCCAAGCGCCTTCGGCCAGGTATTCGATGATGCCGCCGGCCATGCTTCCGGCGATGCCGAGCGCGTCGACGATCTGCCTCGCGTTCAATCCCAGCGCCGCGCCTACCGCCGCCGCCGCGCCCAGCGTTCCCAGCACGGCGGTGGGATGGAATCCGGCCTTATGCACCGCTTTCGGCACCACGAGGCTCAGGCGGCAAGTGACTTCGAGGCCCACGGCAATGCCTTTCAGCGCGGCGCGCCCATCGGGATTGTGGCGCTCGCAGGCCGCCAACACCGCGGGCACGACCACCACCCCCGCGTGGATCGGTCCCCCCTCGAACGTATCGTCGAAATCCTCGCCGTGCGCCGCGGTGCCGTTGACCAGCGCCGCGCCGGCGGCGCTCAAGCTTCGCGCGTGGCCGATGGCGGTGCAGGGCCCGTCGTCGTCCAAGCCGCCCAGCACGCCTTTCACGTAATCCTGATTGCGCGCGGTGACGCACAGCCCCACTATGTCGATCAGCAGGTCCTGGCATTTGGCCTTGAGGGCCGGTGGAAACCAGCCTGGATCGAGCGCCGCGATGCGCTGGGCCAGCTCCTCCGCGACGGTGCGCTGGGGCAGGGCGCCGGTCATCGCGGTTCCTCTTGCGTCGGTTTCGCGCGACCGCGCATCTCGCGGATCAACGACGCACCGGCCAATCCCACGGCGATCAGCAGCAGCGCCAGCGATACCGGGTCCTGCAGGAAAGTCATGTGATCGCCCGTCGACAACACCAGCGCACGGCGATAGTTCGATTCAACCAGATAGCCGAGCACTAGGCCCAGCACCAGGGGCAAGAAGGGTATCCCGGACCAGCGCATGGCGTAGCCCAGCACGCCGGCGGCGAGCGCGATCGACACGTCGAACAGGCTCTGCTCGATCGAATACACGCCCGAGACGACCAGCGCGAGAATGAAGGCGATGAGATAGGGCTTCGGCCGGTTCACCAGCCAGATGCACGGCGTCAGGATCACCAATCCGATCAGAAGCATGGCGATGTTCGCGATCAGCAATCCGCCATAGAGCCCATATACCACCGCCGTGTTCTGCTCGAACAACAGCGGACCGGGTTGCATGCCGTGAATCAGAAACCCGCCCAAGAGAATCGCCGCCGAGTTGGAACCGGGTATGCCCAGGCTCAGCAACGGCACCAGGGCGGTGGCGGTCACCACGTTGTTGGCGCATTCCGGCGCGGCGATGCCCTCGGGCGAGCCCTTGCCGAACTCCTCGGGGCGTTTCGACCAGCGCTTGGCCTCGTTGTAGGACATCACGGCGGCGATGGTACCGCCCGCGCCGGGCGTGACCCCTTCGACCGTGCCGATCACGGCGCCGATGCCGTGCGGCACGAACATGCGCTTCCATGTCGCCCAGCCCGGCAGCTTGAGGCGCGTGTCGCGCGCGCTAGCCTTGGCCCAGGCCGGCTCGCTCACCTGGATCATCAGCTCGCTGACCGCGAACAGTCCGACCATGACCAGGATCGGGCGGATGCCGCCGAGCAAATCGGGATAGTCGAAAGTAAATCGCGGCACCCCCGACACGGGATCGGTGCCCACGGTCGCGATCATTAGGCCGATGACTGCCGATATGAACCCCTTGATCAGCGAACCGCCGCCGAGGCTGGCCACCACGCTCAAGCCCAGCACGCCGAGCGAGCAATACGCGGCCGGCGTGAACGCCAGAGCCACGCGCGCCAACGGCTCGGTGAACGCGACCAGCACCACCAGGCCGAACAGCCCGCCGACCATGCCCGAGATCAGCGAAATGCCCAGCGCCTCCCCGGCGCGGCCCTGGCGATTCATCTCGAACCCGTCCAGCACGGTGGCGATTGCGGAGTTGGTGCCGGGAGTGCGGATCAGGATCGCGGGGATCGAGCCGCCGTATTCCGCGCCGACATAGACCGACGCCAGCAGCACGATCGCGGCGATAGGCTCCATCCCATAGGTGAAGGGCAGCAGCAGCGCCATCGCGATCGACGGCGAAATTCCAGGCAGAGCGCCGCCGAAGATGCCCCAGATCACGCCGGCGACGGCGGCCGGAATTGTCCAGCCCGTGGACAACGCCGACCAGGCGGTGGCGATGGCGTTCATCGAATATTCGGTTTCATCCCAGCAGGCGCTCCAGCGGCCCAGCGGGCATCGACACGCCCAACAGCTTGGCGAACACCAGCCACAGGCCCACGCCGCCGGCGAGGCAAATCGCGACCATGCGCGCCGACCATCGCGCGCCGGCATAGGCCGCCGTCGCGAGCAAGAGCGCCGTGGTCGACACGAGATAGCCCAGGTAAGGTGCCGCGACGGCATAGGCCGCGCCGATCAGCAGAAGGCCCAGGGCACTGACGTGATGCGCGGGAGCGTCCCCGTCACCCGCTCTCGCCGCCCGGAGGACGACTGGGCGCGCGATTTGCATCACGCCCAACAGCCCCAGCGCCAGGGCCAGGACCTTGGGCACGCCGTCGGCGCCGACTTGGTCGGACAACAGGCTCCTGGGCAGGGCGTCGGCCGCGATGAAGTATGCAGCGGCCAGCGCCAGCGCCAGGATACCTGTCGCCAACTCGCGCGCCACCCGAAACCCCGCAACAGCGGCTACTTCTTGCCGATGCCGAACTCCTTCAGCGACTCCTCGACCTCTTTGGCAAACACGGCGGTGAACTTGACCGCGTCGTCATGGCCCATG
Organism: Rhodospirillales bacterium; assembly: GCA_052387895.1. Taxonomy (GTDB): domain Bacteria; phylum Pseudomonadota; class Alphaproteobacteria; order JAEULC01; family JAEULC01; genus JAEULC01. The sequence goes on from JBQTIS010000571.1 coordinate 10,763, forward strand.
AAGTGCGCCACCAAGCTTTCCTTTTCGTATTCGTTCTTGTAGGCGGGGCTCGCCAGCGCCTTCTTGATGCCCGCTTCCCAAGCCGCGACCACGTCTTTCTTCAGGCCCTTCGGGCCGGCCAGCCCGCGGAACTTCGTGACCGTCAGATCGACGCCCTGTTCCTTGGCGGTGGGCACGTTGGGGAATTTTTCCAGCCGCTTGTCGGTCAGGCTCGCCAGGATGCGCACCTTGCCGGCTTGGAGCTGGGCGCGTATTTCCTGCACCTCGCCGACGCCGATGTCGAGCGTGCCGTTCAGCACGTTGATCATCAGCTGGCCGCCGCCCTCATGCGTGGCGACCGCCGCGTCCACGCCCAGGCGGCGCTTCATTTTCTCCAACGCGATGCGCTCGAGCGAGGCGGGATTGGCCGCGCCCCACTTCGCCTTGCCCGGGTTCTTCTTGGCATAGTCGACCGCGTCTTTCAGCGACTTGAACGGCGATTCGGCGCGCGTGTAGATCACCTCGGGGTCCAGGAACACGACCACCAGCGGCTCCAGCGCATCGTAGCCGACCGACGGCTTGGACATCAGCGTGGTTTGGATGTAGGTCGGCGTGGTGGCGTAGAACACCGAACCGTCGGGGGGCGATGCGGCAATCTTCGCCATCGCCTTGGCGCCGCTGCCGCCGCTGACGTTCTCG
>JBQTIS010000572.1:0-12385 GCA_052387895.1 Rhodospirillales bacterium
TTCCTGCGACGCCAGGGACGTGCCGTGCTTCGGCGGATTGACGTTGCCCAGGGTCAGGTCCTTGGCCTGGCTCCAGGCCGGGCCGCTGCCTGCCAACATGGCGGCCAGCGCGGCCAGGCACATTCCGATTGAACCGAACGAACGGATCGACTTCATGACTGCTTCCCCCCGTGTGTCGGCCGGATCGTTATGGCTGCGGGACCGCTTCGGCGGCCCGCCGCCCGTCTTTTGACCATGCGGAACGGCCGTGGCAGATCGGCTCTGCGACGCTGGCATCCTGTCGCGAGAGGAAGGCGGCGGTCAAGCCCGGCATCAGGCGGACCCGCGGCCCGGGGCGGGCAAGCGGCGGCTACTTGAACGCCTCTTCCCAGGAGCCTTCGGTGGCGGCCTTGGAGTATTCGGTGGCGCGGTTCTCGAAGAAATTCGTGTGCTCGGCGCCGTTCAGCATGTCGTCGAGCCAAGACAGCGGGTTCCGGTCGATCCGGTAGATCGGCTGCAGGCCCAGCTGGGTCAGGCGCCGGTCGGCGATGTAGCGGATATAGCGCTTGACCTCGGGAGCGGACAGGCCGTCGACCGGACCCAGCTCGAAGGCGAGATCGATGAACGCATCCTCGTGCTCGACGATGGACGAGCAGGCGACGTAGAGCTGGCGCTGGAACTCCTCGTTCCAGATCTCGGGGTTCTCGGCGACGAACTCGCGGAACAGGCGCACGATCGAGTTGGTGTGCAGCGTCTCGTCGCGCACCGACCACGACACGATCTGGCCCATGCCCTTCATCTTGTTGAAGCGCGGGAAGTTGAGCAGGATCGCGAAGCTGGCGAACAGCTGCAGCCCCTCGGTGAACGCGCCGAACACCGCCAGCGTCCGGGCGATGTCGGCCTTGGTGGCGACGCCGAACTGGCGCATGTAGTCGTATTTCGCCTTCATCTCGGCGTAGCGCAGGAACGCCGAGTACTCGGCCTCGGGCATGCCGATGGTGTCGAGCAGGTGCGAATAGGCGGCGATGTGCACGGTTTCCATGCTGGCGAAGGCCGCCAGCATCATGCGCACTTCCGTGGGCTTGAACACCCTGGCGTAGTGCGTCATGTAGCAGTTGTTCACCTCGACGTCGCTTTGCGTGAAGAAGCGGAAGATCTGGGTCAGCAGGTTGCGCTCGGCCGGCGTCAGCTTGCGGTGCCAGTCCTTCACGTCGTCGGCCAGCGGCACCTCCTCGGGCAGCCAGTGGATGCGCTGCTGCGTCAGCCACGCGTCATAGGCCCAGGGATAGCGGAACGGCTTATAGACCGGATTGTCGATCAGAAGTCCCATCGGAGTGCTCCCGGAAGCGGATGGCGGATCGTTGTCCGCGCACCCGGCGTTGCTTATTGACAAGCCAGGCACTCGTCGTAGTCCACCGCCATGGCGGGATGGTTGCCGGCCTCGGCCCTTTCCGCAGCCGCGGCCGCACCGTGCGCGCCGTTGGCGTGCGCGGCATGCGAGGCCTTTTCCGCGCGCTGGATCGATTTCGAGCGGCAGTAATAGAGGCTCTTCACGCCGCGCTTCCATGCCATCAGGTGCAGCTGGTGCAGCGTGCGCTTGTGCACGTTGGCCGGCAGGAACAGGTTCAAGGACTGCGCCTGGCAGATGAACGGCGCGCGGTCGGCGGCGAGCTCGACCAGCCAGCGCTGGTCGATCTCGAACGCGGTGCGGAACACCATCTTCTCGTCGTCGCTCAGGAAATCGAGATGCCCGACCGAGCCCTCGTTGACGGTGATCGAGGACCACACCTCCTCGGTATTGCGTCCCTTCATGTCCAGCAGCCGCGCCAGGTATTTGTTGCGCACGTTGAAGCTGCCGGACAGCGTTTTGTGCGTGAAGCTGTTGGCCGCCAGCGGCTCGATGCCGGGCGAAGCGCCGCCGCAGATGATCGAGATCGAGGCGGTGGGGGCGATCGCGATCTTGTTGGAGAAGCGCTCCATCACCCCGTAATCGGCGGCGTCGGGGCAGGGCCCGCGCTCGGCCGCCAGTTTCCTCGACGCCTCGTCGGCCTTGATCTTGATGTGCTCGAAGATGCGGCGGTTCCACACCTTGGCCATGGCCGATTCGATCGGCACCATCTGCGACTGCAGGAACGAGTGCAGGCCCATCACGCCCAGGCCCACGCTGCGCTCGCGCATGGCCGAGTACTTGGCCTTTTCCATCAGGTCCGGGGCGTGGTCGATGAAATCCTGCAGCACGTTATCGAGGAAGCGCATCGCGTCCTCGATGAACGTGGGATGGTCCTGCCACTGGGTGAAGGTCTCGAGGTTCAGCGACGACAGGCAGCACACCGCCGTGCGGTCGCGGCCGAGATGGTCGCGGCCCGTGGGCAGGGTGATCTCGCTGCACAAATTCGAGGTCTTTACGTTCAGCCCCGCCAGCTTGTGGTGTTCGGGGATCGCGCGGTTCACGTGGTCGATATAGACGATGTAGGGCTCGCCGGTTTCCACCCGTGCGGTCAGGATGCGGACCCACAGCTGGCGCGCCTGGATGCGGCGGATCACCTGGTTGTCGCGCGGGCTGGTGAGCGCCCATTCCTCGTCGGCGACCACCGCGCGCATGAAGGCGTCGGGCACCAGCACGCCGTGGTTGAGATTCGGCGTCTTGCGGTTGGGATCGCCGCCCGTGGGCCGGCGGATTTCGACGAACTCCTCGATTTCCGGATGGCTGACCGGCAGGTAGACGGCGGCGCTGCCGCGGCGCAACGAGCCTTGCGAGATCGCCAGCGTCAGCGAGTCCATGACTCGGACAAAGGGAATCACGCCCGAGGTCTTGCCGTTCTGGCCGACTTTCTCGCCGATCGAGCGCAGGTTGCCCCAATAGCTGCCGATGCCGCCGCCGCGCGCGGCCAGCCACACGTTCTCGTTCCACAGGCCCAGGATGCCCTCGAGGCTGTCGCCGGCCTCGTTGAGGAAGCAGGAGATCGGCAGGCCCCTGCCGGTGCCGCCATTGGAGAGAATCGGCGTCGCCGGCATGAACCACAGGTTCGACATGTAATCGTACAGCCGCTGGGCGTGGGCGGGGCCGTCGCCGTAGCGCGAGGCGACCCGGGCATAGAGGTCCTGGAAGCTCTCGCCGGGCAGCAAATAGCGGTCGGAGAGCGTGGCCTTGCCGAATTCCGTCAGCCTGTTGTCACGGGCGCGGTCGATATCCACACGCGTCCCGCGCTCTACCTGCACGGCGTCAAACACGAATCCCCCTCCATCCCCTTATCCACATGCTGTGGATAACAATAATGTGCACAACATCTTGTGTGCTTGGCTACAAACGGTACCAAATATGGCGCAAAATTGCCAAGATGAATCTTTTTTGCCGGCACAATCGAGGCCCCGATGTTCCTGGAACAAAAACAGAACACGCACGAGTTTAGCGCGGCCCCGCACGCGCGCAAGCCGGCTCTCGGGCCATAGGCTGCGCGCGATGTGCGGCCGCTTTCTCTTGACCGCGCCGGTCGAGGCGCTGCGGCGCCTGTTCGGCGTTGCCGACAGCCCCAACCTGATGGCGCGCTACAACATCGCGCCGACGCAGCCGGCGGCGGTCGTGCGCCGGAAGCCGGGCGATGGCGGGCGCGAACTCGTGCTGCTGCGCTGGGGCTTGGTTCCATCCTGGGCCAAGGACCCGGCGATCGGCGCCAATCTCATCAATGCGCGGGCCGACACGCTGGCGGCGAAACCGTCGTTCCGCGCGGCCTACCGCAAGCGCCGCTGCCTGGTGCCGGCGGACGGGTTTTACGAATGGCAGGCGCCGGAAGCGGGCAAGGGACCGAAGCGGCCCTACCTGATCGCACGGCGCGACGGCGCCACGTTCGCTTTCGCGGCCTTATGGGAGCATTGGCACGGCGCCGGCCAGACGATCGAGAGTTTCGCCATCGTCACCACCGACGCCAACGCGGCGCTGAAAGCCATCCATCACCGCATGCCGGCGATCCTGGAGCCGCGCGACTATGCGGAGTGGCTCGTCCCGAAGAACCCGCGCGCCGGCGACTTGCTGAAACCCGCGCCCGACGACGCGCTGGCGGCGTCGCCGATTTCAACCCGCGTCAATTCGGTCGCCAACGACGCTCCGGCGGTGATCGAAAGGTTGCCCGGCCCGCCGGACCCGCGCGCGCCCCAGGCGAAACCGGCGAAGAAAAACCTCGCCGCTCCGCCCGCGAGCCAGGGAAGCCTATTCTAGGCCGCCGCCGTGTTCAGGCGCCGGCCGGCGGCCGAGCCAGCGCTCCAGTTCCTTCGCCGGCAGCGGCCGGCTGAAAAGGTAGCCTTGCAGCAACTGGACGCCGAGCTCGCGCAGCCGCGCGGCCTGCTCCTCCGTCTCCACGCCCTCGGCGACGCTCACCAGGTTCATGTTGCGCGCCAGGTCGGCGATGGTCTTGATGATCGCCGCCGCCTCGCGCGAGCGGGGCAGCTCGGCCACGAAGCTCCGGTCCACCTTGATCTCGCTGAACGGCATGCGGTGCAACGCCACCAAGGAGGAATAGCCGGTGCCGAAATCGTCGAGCGACAGCCCGAAGCCCTTGAGGCGCAAGCGGGTCAGGATGTCCATGGTGGCGACAGGGTCCGAGGTGGTGGCGGTTTCCGTGATCTCCAGCGTCACGTCCCGCGGCTGGGCGCGGCAGGCGTGGACGATCTCCACGGCGCGGTCGGGGAATTTGAGGTCGGCGAGGTTGACCGCCGACACGTTCACCGCGTGGGCCGGCAGGCGCACGCCGCCGCGCAAATCCTTCAAGAGCCGGAAGGCTTCCTCGATCATCCAGAAGGTGAAACGCTCCATGGTTTCGGGCCACCGCTCCATGACAGGCACGAACACGCCGGGCGGCACGTCGCCCAGCGAGGGGTGCTTCCAGCGCGCCAGCGCCTCCAGCTTTACCGGCCGGCGCGTGTCGGCGTCGACCACGGGCTGGAAATACGCCGTCATTTCGCCCGCGGCCATGGCCTGCTCCGCGCGATCAGGCGTGATCGGGTCGATCACGTCGTTCATGCGCCTTCCCCTCCCGATCTATTGGGCTTCGGCGAGGCTACGAGCTGCATCAGCGGTCCTTGAACTCGGCCGCGCGCACCGGCTTGGCCAGGATTCCGGCCATGGCCAGGCCATGGGCCTCGCCCAGCCGCAACGCCGCCTCGCGGACGCGTTCGGCGAAGCCGCTGACGATCAGGATCGGCACGCGGGGATTCACATTCGCCAGGTGGCGCAGCAGTTCGATTCCGTCGGTCTCGGGCATGCTGAGATCGAGCACCAGACCGTCGTAGCGCCCGCGCGCCAAAGCCGCCTTGAACTCGACCGCCGTCGCCACCGTCAGCACGTCGAAGCCGCAATCCTCCGCGGCCTCGCGCACGAAGACCCTGAACCCTGGATCGTCGTCGATGGTCAGCAATTTGGGTTGAGTCACGATTCGGCTCCTTCGTTGCCATCGAGGACGCGGCGGACCATCCGCGCCATTTCGGGCCGGCGATACGGTTTCCTGAGCACCGGCCCGGCCCGGCCGTTGGCGACCTTCATGGTCGAAATGTCGATGAAACCGCTGGTGTACAGCACCTTGAGACCGGGCCGCCGCCTCAACGCTTCCGCCGCCAGGTCAAAGCCGCTCATTCCGCCCGGCATCACCACGTCGGTGAGCAGCAGGTCCGGCACCGCGCCGCCTTCGAACTCCGCCAGCGCGGCCGCCGCGTTCTCGACCGCCAGCACGCGGTAGCCGAGCGCGGCAAGCTGCCGCTCGACCATCTCGCGCACGCCCGGATTGTCCTCGACCAGCAGAATCGACTCGTTTCCCCGCGGAAGCGCCTCGTCCGGGCCGGCCCGTCCGGGGCTTCGGCTCGCTTCGGCGTCCGCCCGGGGCAGGTAGATTTTCACCACCGTGCCGTGGCCCAGCTCGCTGTAGATCTTCACGTGGCCGCCCGACTGCTTGGCGAAGCCGTAAATCATGCTCAGCCCCAGGCCGGTTCCCTTTCCCGTGGGCTTGGTGGTGAAGAACGGCTCGAAAGCCTTTTCCACGACTTCCGGCGGCATTCCGGTCCCGTCGTCGCCCACCGCGATCATCGCGTAGTCGCCGGCGGCGGCGGACGGGTTGCGCGCGACGTACTCGGAGTCGAGATGGGCGTTGGCGGTTTCGATGGTCAGCCTCCCGCCATTCGGCATGGCGTCGCGCGCGTTGACTGCGAGGTTCAGGATTGCCGATTCCACCTGCGTCGGGTCCGCGAGGACCGGCCACAGCCCGGCCGCGGGTTTGACGGTTATCACGATATTCTCGCCGACCGTGCGCTTGAGCAGGGCTACGATCTCCGACAGGCCCGCGTTGAGGTCGATCGCCCTCGGCTCCAGCGGCTGGCGGCGCGAGAACGCGAGCAGCTTCCGCACCAGGTCCGCGCCGCGCAGCGCGCCGTTCAGCGCCGCGTCGATCAGCTCGCCCGTCTTCGGGTCGCCCTTGAGCCGCTCCGCCGCCAGGTCCAGGTTGCCGACCACGACGCCCAGGAGGTTGTTGAAGTCGTGCGCCAGGCCGCCGGTCAACTGGCCCACCGCTTCCATCTTCTGGGCCTGGATCAATTGCGCTTCCGCAGATCGGCGCGTCTCGGTTTCCTCGCGTAGGGACCGCACGGCCTGGGCGACGGCGCGTTCTGCTCGCTCGGTTTGCCGCATTTCCAGGTTCACGATCAGCAGGACCAGCGCGGTCGTCAGCAGCCCCCCGCTCAGCCAGAGCCACTGGGTATGGGATTCTAACTCTAAGGTCTCGATCACCGATGGGGGAAAGTCGAACACTAAGGTCCAATGCTGTCCGTATGTTTCGAAATTGCGAATGACGCGCTGCGCGGCGGGCGGCGGAGGCACGCTGCCGTCCATGGCGTGGCGGAACCGGCCCAAGGCCGGATCGTAGACGGCGACCTGCCGCGGCTCTTCCGCGCCGCTGTCGGAGGCGACGAATACCCGGATCGATCCCTCGATCTTGGGCGTCCCTTGGATCGCGCCCTGCAACGTGGGCTCGATCAGGTAGGTGCCCAAGACGAAGCCCCTGAGCCGCGCCTGCCGCTCCTCGGCCGTAGCGGGCGGAGCCCCACCCGAATAGACCGGCACATTGAGGAGGAAACCGGGTCCCGCCGTGGCGCTGCCCACCAGCGACACCGGGGGAGTGGCCATCGGCCGTCCTTCGCTCGCCGCCCGCATGGCCATGGCTCGGCGGGCGGCCTGATGGAACTGGTCGATGCCGATCGTAAGCGCCGGCACCGGAGCAAGCTCCACGGCAAGCAGGATCGGCAGATAGTCGCCGCGCCGCTCGGCGGGAACCCACCGGGCCGCGGCTCCCTCGCCGCCGGCGGGATGCACGATCGAGACGGGCCGGCCGTGCATGCGGCTCGCAACCGCTTCGAACGCCGAGCGGTCGGCATCCGTGACCAAGACGTTGTAGAGCACGGTCCGCAACGCGCCGGCGCGTTGCCGCTGGGCTTTGACGAAGGTCTCGAACGCGGAGGGAGTCGGATCGGGCGTCGCCGCGATGAACGCCGCGGAGTCCACAACGATGTCTTGCGCTTCGACGATCTTGTAGCGAAGGTCGTTGCTCCGCCACTCGGCGCGGAAGTTCAACAGGCTGTCGATCCGCTCCTGGTTGGCGCGGACCGCCAGGACATAGGCGAAAACGCTCAGCGCCACGCCCGCAACGGCAACCGTGGTTTGCAGCGCGACCCAGCGTTTCCGGTGCTTGGCGCCACTATTTGCCGCGTCGGCAGCCGCGGTCTCCGGCGTCCGGGCCGCGGCGTTGGCATCCGAGCTTGGCATTACGTCGCCCTACCCCCTTCGACGCTGGCCGCGTGGCGGAACTCGCGCGCGTCGGCGTCGTACACGGCCATCTGGCGCGGACCGACGGGGTCGTCGTCGGCGGCGACGAACGCCGCGGCTTCGGTCACGAGGTTGGGCGCTTCCAGGATTTTCCGCTGCAAATCGGCGGTGCGCCAGTCCGCGCGCAGTTCCAGCACGCTGCGCACGCGCGCCGCTTCGTTGCGGCCGATGCCGTCGAAACCGAGCCACGACGCGGCCAGTCCGATTGCCGCGACCGCGACCACCGGCCAGTTCCGCCGCCAGGAAGCCCCCCCCCCCGTTTTTCCTCTCGTCAGCCCCAGGGGTTGGGTCCGCTACGTTCTTTTCCGCCACCGATTCGCACCCTGCCGTTTGAACGTTCCTGAGCCTCCTAGGTGCGCCCGACTTTTCTTTGTTTGTCAGACCGCTCAACATGATCCTAATTGGTTAACAAAAAGTTTACGTTGCCGACCGGCATGACGCAGCGGAAACCGCTATGCGTTGCCTGCATATCGGACATGCCAGAATCTTATTACAGAGTCGCCAGCAAAAATATTTTTCACTGCGGCAGAAACCGGCTCTTGCGCGCGCCTATCCCCGATAGATCGGTTCGGGCTGGGCGAAGAAGCCGAGGAGTATGTGATAGACCATCAGGTAGTTCTTCTGCTGGAAGCTGGCGTGCGAGATGCCCGGCATGACCGCGAAATGCTTGTCGGGGTTGGGCAGCGCCTTGAAGAAGGCCAGCAGGTCGTCGAAGCCCGCAATGCCGTCCCACTGCCCGCGCATGACCATGGTGGGCGCGAGGATTTTCGCCGGATCGACCACCGGCAGCTTCGCGCACATGTCGACATAGGTGCCGGTCGGCACCGACGTGTCGAGCGCGGTGATGGCCTGGGCGAAGGCCTCGATCACCCGGTCCTCGGCCGCGCCGGGATGGTCGCGGTTGAAGATGCCGTACACGAACGCCTTGTCGATCGGCCGGCGGTTCCGGGCCTGGAATTCCGGCAGCCTCTTGCGCCGATCGGCGAGCGTGGGGCTGCCCGCGCCGGTCCACACCATGGCGTCGAGCGCCAGGCGCGCCACGAGGTCGGGATGGCGCTCGGCGAACAGCGCGGCGCGCAGCGCGCCCGAGGAAATGCCGTAGACCAGCAGCTTGTTCCGGCCGCGCAAACTTTGGATGTAGCGCGCGGCGGCCAGGCAGTCGTCGGCGCCCTGGGCGATGTCGGCGTTGTTGTCGCGGTGCTTGTCGGACCGGCCGTAGCCCTCCATGTCGACGCACCACGCATCGAAACCGCGCTTGGCGAACCAGTCCAGGACCGAGGAATCGGGCCGGCCGGGGACGCTGAGATCGAAAGTCGGCTGCGAGGCCATCGACGAGCCGTGCACGAACAGGATCGTCCCCTTGGCGGCGGCGGGGTCGCCCGCCGTTTTGTTCCACAGGAACAGCTTCACCTCGCCCTTGCTCGTCCAATGCTCGGCGCCCGTGACTTTCGGCTCGCCCTTGGCTTTCGTTTCAAGGGAGCGGGATGTCCCGTTCATGGTCGCGTTCCTTTCGCCGGCGAAATCCAGCCCGTCAGCCGGTGGCGCTTTCCGACACATTCTTGGCGCCGCCGCGCCGCCTTAGATACGGCAGCGCCAGCGACAGCGCCAGGAATCCCCACAGCACGTTGCCGAGGGTGGAAGAGAACAGCACGCCAAGGTCGCCCTCGGAAATGCGCAGCGCGCGCACCAGGTACTGCTCGAACAGCGGGCCGATGATGATGCCGATCAGCATGGCGGTGACGTGGAAGTTGGTCTTGCGCGCGATGTAGCCCAAGATGCCGAACACGAGCGCCAGCCACATGTCGAACAGATACTCGCGGTCGGCGAAGGCGCCGACGATGGTGCAGGCGGCGATGATCGGCACCAGAATGCCGGTCGGCACCACCGTGACCCGGGACATGTAGCGCGCCAGCGGCAGGATCGTGAAGATCATGAAGATGTACGCGACCACCATCGACACGAACACGCCGTAGGCCAGCACCGGGTTCTCGACGAACAGCCGCGGGCCCAGCACCACGCCGTGGTACTGCAGCACGATCATCATGACGGCCGCCGTGCTGCCGCCCGGCACGCCGATCGCCATCAGCGGCACCAGCGTGCCCGAGGTGACGCCGTTGTTGGCCGATTCCGGCGCCAGCACCCCGGCGGGATGGCCAGTGCCGTAAAGCTCGGGCGTCCTGGAGAACATGCGCGACTGCTGGTAGGCGACGAACGCGGCGATGCTGGCGCCGGCCCCCGGGATGATGCCGATGACCAGGCCGATGAAGCCGGTCCAGACGATCTGCCACCAGCCCTTGAGCGACATCCACAGGCCCTCGACCGTGTCGGCCCAGCTTGCCTTGGCCGCCCGCGCCTTGCCCTCTTCCCCGACCACCATCTCCTCTTCCAGCATCACCAGCGCCTCGGAGATGGCGAACAGACCGATCAGCGCCGGCACCAGGGGAACGCCGTCGAGAAGCTCCAGGAACCCGAAGCTGGCCCTGGGCGTGGAATAGATGTGGTCGGTGCCGATGGCGCCGATCAGAAGGCCGAACATGCCGGCGATCAGGCCCTTGAGAGTGTCCTGGGCCGCCACCACGGCGATCAGCGTCAGCCCGAACAGCATCACCACCACCATCTCGACGCTGCGCACGACGTAGCCGATCTGCGCCAGCCACGGCAGCAGCGCCACCGTGACGATCGAGGTGATCAGCCCGCCGAACACCGAGGAGGTGAAGCACAGCACGAGCGCCTGCTGCGCCTGGCCTTTCCTGGCCATCTGGTAGCCGTCGAGCGTGGTGGCGGCCGCCCCGCCGGTGCCCGGGATGTTGACCAAGATCGCCGGAATGCCGCCGCCGAGATGCGTGGCGCAATAGAGCGACGTCATGAAGATCAGCGCCTTGTCGACCTCCATGGTGAGCGTCAGCGGCAGCAGGATGATGAGCGAGTTCTGCGCGTTGAAACCGGGGACCGCGCCGATGACAATGCCCAGGATCACCGCCGGCACGATGATCCACCAATAGCCGAAGGACATCGCGACCAGATTGCCGAGCAGACCGAAATCCCAGCCCATGCCCGCGCGCCCCTAGAACAACCCGGCCAGCAGCTTCTCGACCGGCCCGCGCGGCAGGCGCGAATTGAGCAGCGCGATGAACAGCAGATAGGCGCTGGCCGCGACGATGCCCGCGGTCGCGGCGATCAGGCGCCACGAGCCCGCGCGCATGACGACCATCAGCGTCGCGGTCAACAGAAACAGCCCGAGCGTCAACCCGAGCCAGGGGATCAGCACGATGAACAGGCCCGACAGGACGACCAGCAGCACGCGCTGGCCCAAGACGCGGCGCGGGGCGATCAGCGGCGCGAAACTGAAGGTCCCAAGCCCGTTCCAAGTCCTGACCGCGAGCCGCACGAGGAACACGGCGATCAGCGCCAGCAGCGCGACGCCGATCATCACGGCGTTCGCCTTGGCCTCCCAACTCAGGTCCCAGACCGAATGGAAGAAATAGGCCGCGAAGGCGACGGCCAGGGCCGGCAGCGCCAGCTCCGCGCCGATCGCCGTCCTGGCGTCGTCCGCGCCCGGCCCGCCGGTCATGTATCGCGCCGGCGCCGCTACTTCTTCGCCGTCAGAAGCGCGCGGTAGCGCTCGGCCAGCTCGATCATGCCGAGCGCGTATTTGGTGCAAACCTCGCGGTCGCCATAGGCCACCGCTTCCCACGGTCCGGTGGTCTTGACGAACACTTCTTTGTAGGCGGGATCGGCGGAGACCTGCCTGGCGGTTTCGTTCAGCCGCTTGAAGGCGTCCGGGAACTTGGCCGCCGCCTGGGTGTGGACCGCCCAGGCGCGCGACGACGAAAGCTCGGGGATCTTGGTGCCGAACACCTTGTTCACCGGCGGCGCGTCGGCGGTGTATTTGGCCACGCGATTGGCGTCGTTGAACACGGCCAGCGTGCGCGTCTTGTCGCCCATCTTGATCGGCTCGGCCACGGGGATGACGCCGCAATCGACCTCGCCGTTCAGCACCGCCACGGTGGTGGGGTTGCCGCCGCCATAGGGCACCAGATTGAACTTGGCGCCGGTCGCCTCGCCCAGCGCCAGCATGCCGATCGTGGCGGGATGCGGCAGGCGGCTGGTGGCCACCGTCACGGTGCGCTTCTTGCCTTCGGCCACCACGTCCTCGATGCGCTTGAAGGGGCTGGCCGCGCGCACATAGACCGCGCTGTCGTCCACGTCGGTGCGGCAGAAATAGAAATAGTCGTCCGGGAACTTGTAGTTGGGCTTTTGCAGCGCGTACATGATCATCTCGGGGCCCATGTTCCCGAACAGCAGGTTGTGGCAGTCCCTGTCGCGTTTGTTGACGAACAGCTCGTAGCCCACCTGGCCCGCGCCGCCGGGGTAGAAATCGAACTCGAAGGCCGCGCCCAGCGACTTGCGCCAGATATCGGCGAATGAGCGCGCCAGCCGGTCGGCGCCGCCGCCCTGGGCGGTAGGAATCACCACCTTGATGGTGCGCTCGGGAAACGCGGCCTCCGCATGGCGCAAGATCGCGGGCGCCGCGATGGCCGCGGCTGC
>JBQTIS010000573.1:0-2515 GCA_052387895.1 Rhodospirillales bacterium
GGCAGCTCGACCGCGATGTTGGCCGAGAGCGCGCGCAGGCCGTTGAAGATGTTCCAGTCCAGTATCGGCGTGTTGCCCGCCGCCATGACCACGATCATGGTTTCGCCCACGGCGCGGCCCATGCCCACCATGACGGCCGCGAACACGCCGCTGGCGGCCGTGGGCAGGATCACCCGCACCGCCGTCTGCCATTGCGTGGCGCCGCAGGCGAGGCTGGCGGCGCGCAGATGCTCGGGCACCGAGTTGAGCGCATCCTCGGCGATGGTGTAGATCAGCGGGATCACGGCGAAAGCCATGGCGAAGCCGACCACCAGCGTGTTGCGCTGGACATAGGTGCCTACCAGCGCGCCGCGCGGATCGCCGCCCGCGAGGTCGATGAGCGCCCCCAGGGCGTAGGCGAGCCCGGCGGCCGCGGCCAGTACGGCGGCCCAGCGCAGGAACGCCAGCGCCCCGGCGGCGGCGCGCGGCATGGCGGCGAGGCGCTGCGCGCCGCGCGGATCGAGATAGGCGTCGGCTGCGTGCAGCGCGGCGAAGAACGCCGCCGGCCACAGCAACAGGAACAGAAGCGGCGTGCCCGTGCCGGCCCGGCCGTCGAGCCAGGCCTTGAAATCGCCCTGGAACAGCGCGCGCTCGAACAGCGTGCCGCCGAGATAGCAGGCAAGTCCCGCGAGCGCGACCGCCGCGAACATCAGCGCGAACTTGGGCAGGTTGCCATAGCGGACCGCCAAGGGCACGGGCAGCAACTGCCAGACATGCGCTCCCAACAGCAATCCCAGCGGCAAGGCGGCGAACGCCAGAATCACCGCCCCGATCCAGGTTTCGATGATCGGGGCCAGGATCAACGCCGCGATGAAGCCCAGGACGACCGACGGCAGCGACGCCATCATCTCCATCGTCGGCTTGACCACCGCGCGCACGGCGGGGTGCACGAACTCGGAAGTGTAGATGGCCGCGCCCAGCGCGACCGGCACGGCGAACAGCAGCGAATAGAACGCCGCCTTGATCGTTCCGAAGATCAGCGGCACCAGCGACAGCTTGGGCTCGAAGCTGTCGGTGCCGGACGAGGACTGCCACGTGTATTCGGGCTTGCCGTAACCCTCGTACCAGATCTTGCCGAAGATCGACTTGAGCGTGGTTTCCGGGTGCGGAGCGTCCACCTCCCAGACGTACTGCCGGTCGTCGGCCCCGGTCGCGATCAGGCCGTCGTCGCGCGGAGACATGGACAGCGCGCGATAGGCGACGGGCGCGCCCGGGGGCCTGACGCGCAGCAGGGTCTGCTCGCTGGTGGAATGGCGCAGGAATACCGTCCCCGTGGCGTCGGCGGTGGCGAGCATCTTCGAGCGCTGGCTGGGCGCGATGGCGGAAACCGGGGCGGCATGGCGTTCCAGCTCGTGGGCGCGGACCAGGGCGAATCCGTCGGTCGAGCGCGCGCCGGGCCGTTGCAGCTTGAAATACACGTCCACGCGGCCGTCGGAGCCGCCCACCACCAGCGACTGCTCGCCGATCAGGAACGCCAGCGCGGTCAGCTCGGCCGTGCCGCCGGTGATCTCGGCGGTTTCGGCCAGGACCGGCTTGTTGAAGTCGCGCGTGTCGTAGCGAAGGATGCGCCCGCCGCGGTCGGCCAGGTACACCTGGTCCGCCTTGTCGGTGATCAACAGCGCGGTAACCCTGAACCCCGCCGGCGGCGTGGGCAACGCGGCAATGTCGAGCGCGGTGCGCGCCTGGCCGGTCATCAGGTTGATCCTGGTCTCCGCGAGGCTCAAACGCGCCGTGCCCGCGGCGTCGACCGTCGCGAAGGCCTTGGTCGGCCGTTCCGCGGTGCCGCCGAGGCGGTAGTCGATCGCCAGGATGGCGATGCCGGGGGCGGCCACTTGCTGCGGCTGATCGAGCGCGGTTTCGTCCGAGAGCTTGCGGATCTGGCCGCCGCGAATCGGCGCGTAGAGGGCCGCGCCGTCGCTGCGGTCCTGGCTGCCGGGCAGCGCCGCCGCGCCGGCTGGCATGGCGCCCGCGGGCAACACTTGGGTCGCGATCCTGAGTTTGCCGAAGCGCACCGTGCCGTCGGCGAAGCCGAAGGCGACGTCGTCGCCCGCCGGCGTGCGCGCGAAGGACGTGGCCTGCTTGCCGCCTAGCTCGAATCCGGGCGCGCCGATCCTGGCCCCGGTCGCCAGGTGCAGCGCCTGAACCTCGCCCCGGTCGGTGACGGTCACCGACAGCGATTTGTATTCGTCGACCCGATCCATCAGCGTCGCGCCGGCGACCGGCGGCCGCGCCAGCTGGTGTTCCGCCGTCACGCGTGCGCCCTGGAACAGCGGCGCCGCCACCTGGAACAGGAAAACCATGATGCCTATGACCGCGACGATCACACCGATGCCGCCGATGCGGATGGTCCAGTCGGCGGCGCGGTCAGCGACGATCACCGCGCGGCGCGTGGCGTATTCGCGCTTGCGCGGAGGCGGCGTGGGTGCGGCGTCGGTCATCGGCGCGGGTTTCGCCCCTTAAAATGTCGAACATGGGC
>JBQTIS010000574.1:0-2613 GCA_052387895.1 Rhodospirillales bacterium
ACGCCGTCGGCTCCGGCTACCCGGCGCCGAAGAACCTCAGCTACATGTGGAACTTCGGCTCGCTGGCGGGCATGGCGCTGGTGATCATGATCGTCACCGGCATCCTGCTGGCGATGCAGTATACCTCGCACGTCGACTACGCCTTCGACTCGGTCGAGCGCATCATGCGCGACGTGAACTTCGGCTGGCTGCTGCGCTACATCCACATGAACGGCGGGTCGATGTTCTTCATCGCCGTCTACATCCACCTGTTCCGGGGCCTCTACTACGGCTCGTACAAGGCGCCGCGCGAGCTGCTGTGGATGCTCGGCGTGCTGATCCTGATCGTGATGATGGCCACCGCCTTCATCGGCTACGTGCTGCCCTGGGGGCAGATGAGCTTCTGGGGCGCCAAGGTCATCACCAACCTGTTCTCGGCGGTGCCGTTCTTCGGCAAGGAAATCGTCACCTGGCTGTGGGGCGGCTTTTCGGTCGACAACCCCACGCTGAACCGCTTCTACGCGTTGCACTTTCTGCTGCCGTTCGTGATCGTGGCCGTGGTCGGCGCGCACATCTGGGCGCTGCATACCACCAAGTCGAACAACCCGCTGGGCATCGACATCAAGGGCCCGCAGGACACGATTCCCTTCCACCCCTATTACACCGTGAAGGACATGTTCGGCGTGGGCGTGTTTCTGATCTTCTACGCCTTGATGGTGTTCTTCGCGCCCAACCTGCTGGGCGACGCGGCCAACTACATCCCCGCCAATCCGCTGCAAACCCCGCCGCATATCGTGCCGGAATGGAACTTCCTGCCGTACTACGCCATCCTGCGCGCCACGCCCGACAATTTCATCGGCAACTGGCTGGGCTTCGTGATCGTGCCGGCCAAGCTCGCGGGCGTGATCCTGATGTTCGGCTCGATCCTGATCCTGGCGCTGCTGCCGTGGCTCGACACCTCGCGGGTGCGCTCGGCCAGGTTCCGCCCCGTGTACAAGAAGGTGTTCTGGCTGTTCGTGATCTGCTGCGCGGCGTTGACCTGGGCCGGCGGCAAGCCGCCCGAGGGCCTGGCGCTATGGGTCGCGCGCGTCGGCACTTTCTACTACTTCTTCCACCTGATCGTGCTGCTGCCGCTGATCGGCTGGTTCGAGCGCCCGCAGCCGCTGCCCAAATCGATATCCGAGCCGGTGCTGGCCGGGGGGAAACAGTGATGCGCGCCCGTTCGAGCGTTCTGGCGCGGAGCGCCGGCGCCGCCGCCGTCGTTTTGACGTTGGCCGCTCCCGCGCGCGCGGCCGAAAATGCCGCCTTGCCGCGCCAGCACTGGCGCTTCCAGGGCATGTTCGGCACCTTCGATCGCGCGGCCTTGCAGCGCGGCTACCAGGTCTACAAGGAGGTCTGCGCCGCCTGCCACGGCATGCACTACCTCTATTACCGCGACCTGAAAGCGCTGGGTTTCACCGACGACGAGGTCAAGGCGCTGGCCGCGGGTTACGAGGTCGCCGACGGACCCAACGACCAGGGCGAGATGTTCAAGCGCCCGGGCCAGCCGTCGGACCGGTTCGCAAGCCCCTTCCCCAACGAGAAAGCCGCGCGCGCGGCCAACGGCGGCGCCTTTCCGGTCGACCTTTCGCTGATCACCAAGGCGCGCGAGCACGGGCCCGACTACGTCTATGCGCTGTTGACCGGCTACAAGGACCCGCCCGCCGGCTTCAAGCTGCAACAGGGCATGAACTACAACGCCTATTTCGCCGGCAACCAGATCGCCATGCCGCCGCCGCTGAACGAGGGCGGGGTGGCGTTCGCCGACGGCACCCAGGCGAGCGTGGCGCAGATGGCCAAGGATGCGGTTCATTTCCTGTCCTGGGCGGCCGAGCCCGAAATGGAAGCCCGCAAGCAGATGGGCGTGAAGACGATCCTGTTCCTGATCGTGCTCACGGGCCTGCTCTACGCGGTCAAGCGCAAGGTTTGGCGGGACCTACATTGAACGCTGCGCGCACGCCGAAAGCGCCGGCCAGGCCCGGCACCCCGCCGGTGATCGGCGTCATCGGCGGCAGCGGCGTCTACGACATCGACGGCCTCAGGAACGTCGCGTGGCGGCGCGTGGCGTCGCCGTTCGGCCGGCCCTCGGACGAGCTGTGCTTCGGCGAGCTGGACGGGCAGAAGATCGTGTTCCTGCCGCGCCACGGCCGCGGCCACCGCGTGCCGCCGTCCGAGCTCAACTTCCGCGCCAACATCGACGCGCTGAAGCGCTCGGGGGTGACCGAGATCCTATCGATCAGCGCCTGCGGGTCCTTGCGCGAGGATCTGCCGCCCGGCCATTTCGTGATCGTGGACCAGTTCGTCGACCGCACCTTCGCGCGGGTCAAAAGCTTCTTCGGCGCCGGGCTGGTGGCGCATGTCGGCATGGCCGACCCGGTGTGCCAGCGCCTGGGCGACCATATCGAGGCCGCGGCGAAGGAAATCGGCATTCCTCACCGGCGCGGCGGCGCTTACCTGGTCATGGAAGGCCCGCAATTCTCGACCAAGGCGGAATCCGAGCTCTACCGCTCCTGGGGCTGCTCGGTGATCGGCATGACCAACATGCCCGAGGCCAAGCTCGCCCGCGAGGCCGAGATGTGCTACGCGACCATCGCC
>JBQTIS010000575.1:0-12318 GCA_052387895.1 Rhodospirillales bacterium
CGCGCCAGGCGCGCCCGGCGCGCCCGGCGCGCCCGCCGGTCGCGGCCGCCGCCTCGGCCGAGGTCCACAGCACGTCATCCGCCACGGCCGTCCTCCTTCCCGGGGGAAGAGGTGGCCTTCCTGGCCAGCGCGGCTACTGCCGCGCGCGCCGCCTCGGCGTCGTCGAAGGGCAGGATCGTCTTGCCGACGATCTGGCCCTGTTCGTGTCCCTTGCCGGCGATCACCAGCACGTCGCCGGAGGAAAGCTCGCGGATCGCGGCGGCGATGGCCGCGCCGCGGTCGCCGATCTCGCTCAAGCGCGCGCCCATGCCGGCGGGGCAGCCCGCGAGGATGTCGCGGCGGATCGCCGCCGCTTCCTCGCCCCTGGGATTGTCGTCGGTGACGATCACGCGGTCGGCGAGCCCGCAGGCGATCGCGCCCATCTCGGGCCGCTTGCCCTTGTCGCGCTCGCCGCCGCAGCCGAACACCACGGCCAGCCGCGCGCGCGCGTAGGGGCGCAGGGTCTCCAGCACGGTCTTCAGCGCGCCGGGCTTGTGCGCGTAGTCGACATAGACCGGCGCGCCCAGGGGATGCGCCGCCACGCGCTCGATCCGCCCCGGCACGCCCGACAGCCGCCCCAGCGCCGCCATGACGCGCTCGACCTCGCCGCCGCAGGCGATCGCCAGGCCCGCCGCGCACAGCGCGTTCATCGCCTGGAACGCGCCGGCTAGGTTCAGCCGCGCGCGGTAGGAACGCCCGAAGGCGGCGATCCGCAGCTCCTGGCCCTCGGCGTCGGCCGCCAGGCGCTCCAAACGCAAATCCGCGCTGCGCCGCCCATAGGCAATGATGCGGTGGCGCCGGCGCGCGGCGGCGGCCTTGAGCGCGTCGAACTCGGCGACGTCGGCGTTCAGCACCGCGGCGCGGCCCGCCGGCATGACCACCTCGAACAGCCGGAGCTTGGCCGCGAGATAGGCGTCCATCGAGGCGTGATAGTCGAGATGGTCGCGCGAGAGGTTGGTGAAGGCCCCGGCGGCGATGTCGATGCCGTCGAGCCGGCATTGCTCCAGCCCGTGGCTCGACGCCTCGATCGCCAGGTGGTCCACGCCCGCGCGCGCGAGCTGGGCCAGATCGGCGTGCAGCGCCACCGGGTCGGGGGTGGTCAGCTCGCCCTTGCGCTCGACGCCCGGCGCGACGAGGCCGAGCGTGCCCATGCTCGCGGCCTTCTCGCCCAGCGCCAGCCACAGCTGGCGCGTGAACGCGGCGACCGAGGTCTTGCCGCTAGTGCCGGTCACGGCCGCCACGGTGCGCGGCTGGAGCCCATGGAACCGCGCGGCGATCAGCGCCAGGCGGCGGCGCGGGTTGGCGTCGGCGACGACCGCGACCGGGCCGCCGTCGGCGCGCGCGAAGGCGGGCAGGGGCCGGCGCTGGTCGGTCAGCACCGCCACCGCGCCCTTGCCGACCGCGTCGGCGATGAAGGCGCGCCCGTCCACGCGCGCGCCGGGCAGGGCGGCGAACAGGAATCCGGGCCCGACCTTGCGCGAATCCGCGCTGATGCCGGTTATCTCGGGCCCCTTGTCGGGCCCCTTGTCGGGCCCCTTGTCGGGCCCCTGGTCGGACATGGCGGGCACGACCGAAATCACCCCATCCCCCTGGATCAGTTCAGTTAGCCGCAACGCCTTGGCTCTTCGCCCGCGCGTCCTGCACGGCCGGCAAGGCCTTGGGCGCGCGCTCGGCCGGGTCGACCGCCAGGATCGGCCCGATGCGCGCGGCGACGCGGCCGACCACGGGCGCGGCGACCGCCCCGCCGGTGGCGAAGCCGCCGGTGGCCTTGGTGCCGTGCGGCTCGTCCAGCATCGCCAGCACCACGTAGCGCGGATCGTCGATCGGAAACGCGGCCACGAACGACGACAGCAGCGCCTTGCGCGCGTAGCCGCCCTGGGCGCTGACCTTCTCGGCGGTGCCGGTCTTGCCGCCCAGGTGGTAGCCGTCGATCGCGGCCCTGCGGCCGGTGCCCTTCTCGACCACCATGCGCATCAGCGAGCGCATGGTGCGCGAGGTCTCGGGCTTGATCACCTGCGCGCCCGGCGGCACCTCGGCGGGATCGCGCCTCAGCAGCGTCGCGGGACGCAGCACGCCGCCGTTGACGAGCGCCGCCGCGCCGCTCGCCAGGTGCAGCGGGCTGACCGCCAGGCCGTGGCCGAAGGCGATGGTCATGGCGTTGATCTCGCGCCAGGTGTGCGGAAACATCGGCTGGCCCTGCTCGGGCAGCTCGAGGGCCGCCGGCTCCAGCATGCCGATGCGCTTCATGAAGTCGCGCTGGCGCTGCGGGCCCATCGCCTGGCCGATGCGCGCCGCGCCGATGTTGGACGAGTACTGCAGCACCTCGGCGGTGGTGAGCCACCGGTTCTGGCCCTTGAAGTCCTTGATGGTGAAGCGCGAGACGTGGATCGGGCCGCTCGCGTCCCAGGCGCTGTCGAGCCGGGCCACGCCCGAATCCAGCGCCATCGCCAGCGTGAACAGCTTGAAGGTCGAGCCCATCTCGTACACGCCCAGCGTCATGCGGTTGAAGCGCGCCTCGGGCGGCGCGGCGCCGGGGCGGTTCGGGTCGAAGTCGGGCAGAGAGACCATCGCCAGCACCTCGCCCGTGTGCGCGTCGAGCACCAGGCCGCCCGCGCCCTCGGCGCTGAACTCCTCGACCGCGCGCAGCAGCTCCTCGCGCAGCACGTACTGCGCGCGCACGTCCAGCGACAGGCGCACCGGGCGCTGGGCCTGGCGCAGCCGCTCGTCGAACCGCCGCTCGACGCCGGCCAGGCCGTTGTTGTCGATGTCGGTGAAGCCGACCGCGTGCGCGGCGATGCCGCCCAGCGGATAGACGCGCCGCTGGTCGCGCTGGAAATCGACGCCCGGAATGCCCAGGCGGTTGACCTCGTATTGCTGGCGCGGCGTCAGGTTGCGGCGGATCCACACGAAGCTCTTGGCCGAGGCGAGCTTGTCCCTGACCTCGGCCTCCTCGCCGCCCAGGACCGAGGCCAGTTTGCGCGCGGCCTTGGCCGCGTCGGGCACCAGCCTGGGGTTGGCGTAGAGCGAGGCGGTCTCGAGCGAGGTGGCCAGGATCACGCCGTTGCGGTCGGTGACGTCGGCGCGGAAGGCCTCGAGCGCGCCGGGCCGGGGGCCTTGGGCGGTGCGCGGCTCGCCGTGGCCGAACAGCGCGACCTCGACCAGCCGCCCGGCGATCGCCGCGAACACCAGGGCGAACAGCGCGGCGGTGACGATCAGCCGGTTGCGGCCGGTCTCGAGCGCCTGTTTGAGTTCCCCCTCAAGACGCACGCGCCCCGCGACCGGGTTCGCCGGAGGCGGGGCGTCAGCACGTACCTGCGCGCTGCGGGCGGGATCGGTCATTGCCTGGGCTTGGCGCTCGCGATCAGCGGCGGCAACGCGATGGCCTGGGCCGGGCCGGCCAGCGTTTCGATCTCCGACACCGGCACGGCGGGCGCCTCGGCGAGCGCGGCGCCTTCGCGCCGGCGCGGCAGGTCGCCGACCAGCCCGATCTGCGCGGCCGTGACGGGCTTGAGGTCCAGGTTCTCCGCGGCGCGCTGGGCCAGCTCGCCCGGGCGGTTCAAGAGCGCCCATTCCGCCTTCAGCACGTGGATCGCCTGCTGGTCGGCCAGGATCGCGTGGTTGACGCGGGCCAGCCGGCCTTCCAGCGACTGCACCTCGTACTTGATCTGGAACAGGCCGGTGGCGACGCCGGCGGCCAGTCCGACCCACATCATGGTGATACGCCCGATCATGCCGCAGCCTCCATGGACGCGGGGTGGATGGTCCTTTCTGCGGCCCGCAGCCGAGCCGAACGCGCTCGGGGGTTGGATTTGACCTCTTCGGCACTGGGGGTCAGGGCGCCGTGGAACAGCCGTCGGAAGGACGGCTGGGGGGTGTTCCGAACGGCGATGGGCAAGTGCCGGGAGGCACGCGGATCGGCCCCGCTGCGGGACCGCAGAAAGCTCTTGACCCTCTTGTCTTCGAGGGAATGAAAGGAGACCACGGCGAGCCGCCCCCCGGGGTTCAGAAGAACCTCGGCGGCGCTCAAGCCGCGGTCGAGTTCGCCAAGCTCGTCGTTCACGTAGATGCGGATGGCCTGGAAGCTGCGCGTGGCCGGGTCGATCGGACCGGGCCGGCCGCCCCTGGGGCCCGTCACCGCGCGGCGCACGATCTCGGCCAGCTCCAGCGTGCGGTCGATCCGCTTTTCGGCGCGGGCGGCGGCGATGGCGCGCGCCACCTGGCGGGCGCGGCGCTCCTCGCCGAGATTGTAGAGAATGTCGGCCAGGGTCTTCTCGGGCAGCGTGGTGACGATGTCGGCGGCCGAAGGGCCGTCGCTTCCCATGCGCATGTCCAGGGGGCCGTCGGCGCGGAACGAGAAGCCGCGCGCGGGATCGTCGATCTGCAGCGCCGACACGCCCAGATCGAACGCCACGCCGGAGGCCCGGGCGATGCCCAGGGGCGCCAGCAGCTTCAGCATGTCGCCGAAGCGCCCGACCACGAATTGCAGGCGGCCGGGATAGAGGCGGGAAAGCGCGGCGGCGCGCTCGGCCGCGGCCGGGTCGCGGTCGATGCCGCACACCTTGCAGTCGGCGGCGTCCAGGATGGCGCGGGCATAGCCGCCGCCCCCGAACGTCGCGTCTATATAAAGAGCGCCGGCCCTGGGGCTGAGGGCGTTCAACACCTCGGCCGCCATCACGGGCTTATGGGCGGGGGAAGCCGTCATTGCCCGTCCTCCGCCAGCTTGGCCAGGCGCCGGTCGGCCTCGGCCAAGCTCGCCTGGAACAGTTGCGCCTTGCGCTGGGCGTAGGCCTGGGTGTCCCACAACTCGAAGAACGGGCCCTGGCCCACGAAGGTGACGCGCTCGGTCAGCGCCAGATAGGCGACGAAGACCTCGGGCAGGACCACGCGGCCCTCGCCGTCGAAGGCCAGGTCGCGCGCCTCGCCCAGGGTCAGTTGGGTGATGTGGCTGGTGCCGTCGGGCAGCACCTTGGTGGGGTCGATGCTGGCGCTCATCGTGTCCAGCCGGTCGCCGCCCGAGCACTCCAAGGCCTTGTGCTTGCTGCCGTGGCGCAGGGACGGAAAGGCGACGATGCCCTCGAAGGCCTGGCCCTTGAGCTGCTGGCGGAACTCGGCCGGGACCGAAACGCGGCCCTTCTTGTCCAACCGGTTCTCGTAGGTGCCACGGAAATTCGCTGACACGGCACGTCCCCGACTACCCCTGAACTGCCGCCCCTAAGGACCGGACCGATTCGAATCGCCGAATCGAACCTTACCTTCCTTGGGACAACATGGGATAACATGGGAGAATATGGTCGTCAATGGACGATCCAAGAATTCCCGTGCGAATTCTACGTTTTAGCGAGACCTCCTACCCCTTGAGCCGAGCATTCACCTTTAGTTCTTTGCCTCCGTGCCGGTCTTGGGCCAACGGCGCGATCAAATCAGGAGAATCGGGCGGAATTGTGTTCTTGTATTGTTCTAGGAAGGGAAATTGACGGGCGGGATCAGGGCCGACGACGTAAGCAATTGATAGGAATGGACTAACCTGGGGTAGAAACGCCAGACGGCCTATAAGCCGGGTTCTGTCCTGGCCCTGAAGATCGCTCCTCGGGGCCATGGACGGCCATTCCTCTGGGACGCCCGTTGCCGGACGCCTCGCGCGACCGACCCGGGCGGCGGCGCGGAAACCCGCCTGCCGGCCTTTCGGCCGGCGTGCCGCCCCTATTTGGTATTGCTCCCGGTGGGGTTTGCCGTGCCGCCCCCTTCGCCGGGGGCGCGGTGCGCTCTTACCGCCCCGTTTCACCCTTGCCCGCCGCCCGAGGGCGGCGGGCGGTCTGTTCTCTGTGGCACTGTCCCTGGGGTCGCCCCCGCCGGGCGTTACCCGGCACCGCGTTCCCGTGGAGCCCGGACTTTCCTCCACCCCGGGCTCGCGCCCGAAGCAGCGGCCGTCCAGCCGTCTGGCGCGCTTTAGGTAGGACGCCGAGGAGAGCGGGTCAATGCCGCCGCCAGCGCCGCCGTCTCGCGGTCGAGGCGCCCGTCCGCCCGCGCCGGACGGTAATGGCGCTGGAAGGCGCGCACGACTGCGCGGGTTTGCCGGTCGCGCCGGCCCGTGGCGGCGATCGCGTAGCCGAACGCGGCCAGCGCGCGCTGCGCGGCGGCCACGTCGGCCGCGGTCTTCGCGCGCGGCTTCGATTTCGCGCCCGCCGCGCGCCCCGGTTCCGGCCAGAAGCCGATGCCGGCGGCCGCCAGCCTGCGCCAGGGGAATTTCTCGCCCGGGTCGCGCTTGCGCCCTGGCGTCACGTCGGAATGGCCGAGGACGCGGCGCCTGGGGATCGCGTGGCGTTCGACGATCCCGCGCGCCAGCCGGATCAGCGCCGCGATCTGCTTTTCCGGGAACGCGCGATAGCCGAACTCGTGTCCCGGGTTTTCCAGCTCGATGCCGATGGAGCGGCTGTTGACGTCGCGCTCGCCCGCCCAGAACGAAACGCCGGCGTGCCAGGCGCGTTTTTTTTCGTCCACCAGGCGGAACACGCGGCCGTCGCGCGCCACCACGTAATGCGCGCTGACCCGGGCGCGGGGATCGCCGAGCCGGTCGAGCGCCGCGCCCAGCGTCTTCATGCCGGTGTAATGCAGCACCAGCATGTCCACGCGCTTGCCCGCGCGGGCCCCGTGATTGGGCGAGGGGCGCTCGACGATCGTAAGCTTCATCCGATTCCCCGGTTGAGGCGGGCGCGGCACCTTACAAACCGACCCCGCGCCGCGCCAGCGGTCATAGTCCTGCGCCGGCGCCGCCCGCGGCGTTCGAAAATTTCTCCCGGCCGGGCGCGCGCGAAGCAAAGCTGCGAATTCGCTCCGGCGCAGCCTGCGCGCTTGTGGACGCAACGCGCCAACCCTAGCTTTTGTTGCGGCGCAACAAGCGCTTTTAGGGAAAGGAAGCGCCCGGATTTTGGCGACTAGGCCCTCGCAGGAAATGGAGGCCCGCCATGCGCGTGATCCGGACGCTGTTGCCGACCGAGTTCGGCCTGCTCAAAGACCATCTTCTGAGACTCGACCCCGAGGACCGCTACCTCAGGTTCACGGGCCTATGCGACGACGCCACCGTGGCGCGCCATGTCGACGGGCTGGACCGGTTCCGCGCCGTGGCGATCGCCTGGATCGAGGGCGGCCGGGTGCGCGGCGCGGCCGAGCTGCTGCGCTTCGCCCCGCCGGGCGCCGAGCGCGCCGAGCTGGCGGTCACGGTCGAGAAGGCCTGGCAGGACCAGGGCATCGGCACCGAGCTGTTGCGCCGGGCGCTGACCGTCGCGCGCAACCGCGGCATGGAGCAGATTTTCATGATCTGCCTCAGCGAGAACGGCCGGATGCGCCATTTGGCCGAGAAGTTCCGCGGCCGGCTGATCGAGCTCGACCGCGAGGTCGGCGCCACGGTCGACCTGATCGCGCCCGACGGCCTGTCGCTGTTTCAAGAGGCGATGGACGTGGGCCACGCCGCCGTGGGCGCGGCGTTCGAGCAATGGACGCCGCGGCGCCGGCGCCCCGAGACCGCATAGAGTCTGTTCCAGTTGGAATGAAGCGCCGATCGCCCCCTCACCCAGCTTCGGGTAGGCGCGCCGCTTCGCGCCGCGCCAACCCTTCGCATCCCTCTCCCCCGCGCGCCAAACGCGTGGGGGAGAGGGTAGGGTGAGGGGGTGATTCCGTTCCGCAGGAACGCGCTCTAGGCGCGGGGCGCCGGCGAAGGACGGGATAATTTCGGTCAGTCAGGCGGCGATGGCGGCGGTGCGGAGGCTTGCCGGTTCCTGCTCGCGCAGGCTGGCGCGCTTTTCCGGGATTTGGATGCGGCACACCTGGCCGAGCGTGGGCCGGCCGACCGTCACCGAGCTCAGGCGCGGATCGACCTGTAGGCCGCGGTTCAAAAGCCACAGGCCGATATTCTCCATGGTCGGGTTTTCCAGCCCCGGGATGTCGTTCAGGAAGGTGTGGTCGAGTTTCATGACCAGATCGCGGAACTTGCCGACCACCAGCTCGAAGTTCTCGATCGTGCCGTCTTCGGCGCTGGCTTCGCCCTTCAGCTCCATCTTCACGGTGAAGGAATGGCCGTGAATCCGGGTCTGGCCCGGAAACCGGGTCTGCTTGGGCATGCAATGCGCGGCCTCGAACGCGAAGTCCTGGCTGATCGTGATGATAGGCTTGTACATGACGCCTTTCGCCCCTTGGCGCCGTCGCGGGCCCGCATGGCAGCGGTGCCTTCCGGCGCTCACCGCCGGAAACCCTATGGGCAATTAGTTTATCGCCCGTTAACGGGCGAAAAACACGTCGAAATTTATTTGGATCGGGAATACGGCCTTATATTTCAGCCGCTTAAGTGGAAGCTGGGCCGATGCGCCCCAGGCCCGGAACCTTGAGGGCGGGGGCGCTCGGGTCCAACCCGAAGGTAAACCCGAGCAAATTGACTTCAATTCCCTCGATCCGGGCGGCCAGCACGCCCAGGGTCCCGAACAGCGAGAGCTGATAGCCCGTGCCGCTGGGGCTGGAAGCGAAGATCTTGGTCAACCCCAAATAGTCCTTGCCCAGCGCGGTGGCCGGCAGGTTGAGGCGCAGCTCGGGCACCGCGCGGCCGACGAAGGCGGTCAGCGTGTTGCTGTTCGGCCCCGGCCACATGCGATAGCGGTCCTTGTGCGGATAGGCGTCGATCGCCTGGAGCAGGCGCGCCATGGCGTCGTCGGCGGCCGCGCCGCGCAGCTCCGACAGCACCCAGGGCTTGTTGCCGAACCAATAGCCGTCGGGCGCGCGGTTGTGCGCCACGAACACCGGCAGGCCGCGGTATTGGCGCCAGCCGATCACCTCGTAAACCGTGTATTCCCCGGCGTCCCTGGGCTTGACTGCGATCCAGGTGTGCAGGCCGAACGCGCCGCGCCAGCCCAGCGTGCGCGCGCCGTAGACCTGGATCACGGTTTCCGGCGCGGCGGCCGGATCGGGGGCCAGGCCGGCCGGGTCGCGGTGGCCCGCGTACCACGGCCGCGTCACGTCCACGACGCCCAGCGCCACGGCCAACAGCGGCCCGGCCAGGATCACGGCCAGGACCAGGACGGGCGCGATGACGGTCAGCTTCCACCACATGCGCGGCCAAGCTACGGATGTTCGCCGGATTCGGCAACTGGCCAGTTTGGCGGCGCAAGCGCGATCAGGCCTTCTTGACCCCCGGCTTGCCGCTTTCCACGGCATAGGCGGCGAAGGTCTCGATCGCCGAGCGGGGATCGAGGATGTCCTCGACCGCGCGGAAGGCGATCTCCGCGCGCTGGCGCGTCAGCGTGCAGCGCCCATAGCCGTGCCGGCGGCCCTCGGCCAGGTGCATGTGCGGGTTGTTGGCCTTCCAGCGGTCGAGCCTGGCCTGGGGCAGGGCCTGCGAGGTGATCGAGCCGCCGACGAACTCGCTCGCCACGGTTTCCGCGCCCCCGGGCGATTCGGGCCGGTCGAAATCGCGCTTGATGTCGCAGGCGAAGAAGGCGTGCAGGTCGCCGCCTACGATCAACGGGTTGGGCGCCTTGGTCTCGGCCAGGGCGCCGATCAGGCGATCGCGCGCGGCGGGATAGCCGTCCCAGGCCTCGGTCCAAAAGCGCCGTCCCTGGCCCTCGTTCTGGTCGAACCGCGCCACCAGGGTCTGCTGCGCTATCACGCTCCAGCGCGCTTGCCGCGCCGCCAGCTCGCGCGCGAACCAGTCCTCTTGCGCCCGGCCCAGCATGGTGCGCTCGGCGTCGGCGCGCTCGGCGCACTCCTCGCCCACCACATTGGACCCGGCGCGGCCGGGCCTGGGGCAGGCGTGGTACGAGCGGTGCTGGCGGTCGTCGAGCAACAGCACCGACGCCATGGCGCCGAAGTCGAGGCGCCGGTACAGCCGCGCGTCGGGCCCGCGCGGGCGCTGCGCTTCGCGCAAGGGCAGGTGCTCCCAAAACGCCTGGTACGCGGCGGCGCGGCGTTTGAGGAACGCTTCGGGCGTCTGGTCCAGCTTTTCCGGCCGGTCCTGGGCGTAGTCGTTCTCGACCTCGTGATCGTCCCAGATCGAGGCCCAGGGATGGGCCGCGTGGCTCGCCTGCAGGTCGCGGTCGGACTTGTACAGCGCGTGGCGCCGCCGGTATTCCGCCAGCGTCGCGGGCGGCGGGCCGCCGTGCTCGCGCACGCGCGTGCGGCCGTAGCTGATCTCGTAGATGTAGTCGCCGAGGAACAGCACGAGGTCGAGGTCCTCGCGCGCCAAATGCCGGTGCGCGGCGTAATAGCCCTGTTCGTATTGCTGGCACGAGGCGAAGGCGAAGCGGAACCTGTCGGGCGTCTCGCCGGGGGCGGGCGCGGTCCGCGTGCGGCCTATGGGGCTGGTGGCGCCTGCGTGGTGGAAGCGGTACCAGTACCGCCGCCCGGACCTCAGGCCGCGAGGCTCGATATGCAGCGAATGCGCCAGGCCGGGCGTCGCGGTTTCGTCGCCCTCGCGGACGATCTTCTTGAACCCTTCGTCCTCCGCCAGCTCCCATCGCACGTCGGCGCTTCGCGCCGGCGGCTCGCCCGGGTCGGCGCCCAGCATCAGCCGCGTCCACAACACCATGCCGTCGGGCCAGGGATCGCCCGAGGCGACGCCGAGCGCGAACGGATCGCTTTGCGCCCACGCGACCGGGAAGCGCAGCGCCGCGGGCGCGGCGAGCGCAACGCCCGCGCCGGCCAGGAATTTGCGGCGGGAAAGGGCGCCAACCATCCGCCGATCTGGCCCCGCCAATGCGGGGATTGTCAATGCGGCATTAATGTACTACATTTTGTAGTACATTTTACTTTGAGTCGCGGAGTTGCCGCCATGGAAAAAACCGTCACGGCGCGCGAGGCCAACCAGAACTTCTCGAAGCTGCTGCGCGAGGCCGAGAACGGGCGCACGCTCGCCATCACGAAAAGGCGTCGCGTGGTCGCGCGCCTGGTTCCCGCATCGGAAGACGGCAGGCGCGTGCTGACGCCGGAGCAGCAGCGCATCGCCGACCGCATGATCAGGCGCATGCGGCGCGGCTGGAAGCTCGGTATCGGCAAATTCAACCGCGACGAAATTTACGACGAGCGCATCGACCGCATGAAGCGTTTCAAGTGACCGAACGCTTCAGTCTCGACTCCAACATCCTGGTCTATTCGGTCGACGCGGCGTCGGCCGACCGCCATCGCCGCGCGGTCGACATCGTCGAAGCGGCGATCGGACGCGACTGCGTGCTGGCGTTGCAGGCGCTCGTGGAATTCTACCACGCGACAACGAGAAAGAGGATCGCTACGCCGCGAGACGTTGCCACCAAGGTGGAAGAGATGGGGGCGATCTTTCCGATCGTCGCCGCCGACCACACTGCGTTGCTGTCGGCGTTGCCTGCGGCCGTGACCGCGCGGTACAGCATGTGGGACGCGCTGCTGCTGGCGACCGTGGAGCAAGCCGGTTGTACGCTTTTGCTCAGCGAGGACATGGGCGACGGCGCGCGCCACGGCGGCGTCACCGTGCTCAACCCGTTCCGCGGCGCCGCGATCCCCCGGCGCGCGGCCGTGGCGCTCGGCTTGCGTTGAACGCGCAGAGGCGCTAGGTCCACGCCCAGCCGCACCAGCCGCAGGGAATCTCGGGGATGTCCGCTTCCGCCGCCGCCTCGGCCTCCGATCAATGGCAGTTCTGGATCGACCGGGGCGGCACGTTCACCGACATCGTCGCGCGCCGGCCCGACGGCACGCTCGCGACCCACAAGCTTCTGTCCGAGAACCCCGAGCGCTACCCGGACGCGGCGTTGCAGGGCATCCGCGACCTGCTGGGCGTGCAAGCGGCCGATCCGATCCCGGCCGAGCGCGTGTCGGCCGTGAAGATGGGCACGACCGTCGCCACCAACGCGCTGCTGGAGCGCAAGGGCGAGCGCACGGCGCTGGCGATCACCCGCGGCTTCGCCGACGCGCTGCGCATCGCCTACCAGAACCGCCCCAAGATTTTCGCGCGCCACATCGTGTTGCCCGAGCTGCTGTACGAGCGCGCGGTCGAGATCGACGAGCGCATCGGCGCCCACGGCGAGGTGCTGGCGCCGCTCGACCTGGAAACCGCGCGCGCCGGCCTCACGGCCGCCTACGACGCGGGCATCCGCGCGCTCGCGGTCGTGTTCATGCACGGCTACCGCAAACCCCCGCACCAGCAGGCCGTCGCCCGGCGCGCGCGCGAGATCGGCCTCACCCAGGTCTCGGCCAGCCACGCGGTCAGCCCCTTGATGAAGCTGGTCGGCCGCGGCGACACCACGGTGGTGGACGCGTACCTCTCGCCGA
>JBQTIS010000576.1:0-3831 GCA_052387895.1 Rhodospirillales bacterium
CTGGTGCTGCTGGACGTGATGATGCCGAAGCGCGACGGCTTCGACGTGTGCCAGGCCATCCGCGCCAATCCGAAATGGAAAGGCATGCGCGTGGTGCTGTTGACCGCCAAGGGCCGCGACATCGAGCGCGAAAAGGGCATGGCGCTGGGCGCGGACGACTACATCACCAAGCCGTTTTCCACGCGCGAGGTGATGTTGAAAGTCAAACAGATGCTGCCGCCGGGCGGATGAACGGCGCCAAGGCCATGCGCTCGCGCCGGCTGATGCTGCTGTTCCTGGCCGCGGGCGGCGCGACGCTGGCGCTTTCGCTGGGGCTGGCCGCGCTCACGATCCTGGCCATCGCCGACGACCTCGAGTCCAGGCGCGCGGCGGTCGGCAACGCGACGATGGGCGCGATCGTGCTGGTCGGCGCGTTCGCCCTGTTGTGGTGGCGCATCGGCGCGGACCTGAAGCGCCGGGCCGCGGCGCTCGCCGGAGAGACGCAGCTGATCGCCCGCGCCAACCCGCGCCACGCGCTCGACCCCGCGCACTATTCCGAACTGGAGCCGATCCCGCAGGCGGTCAACGAGCTGGCCGCGAAGCTGCGCGACGCGCGCGAGGAAACCGACCGCCGCGCCGCCGCCTCGACCGCCCGGGTCGCCGAGCAGAAAGCGTGGCTGGAAGCGATCCTCAGCGACCTGAGCGAAGGCGTGGTGGTCTGCAACATGAACCACCAGGTGCTGCTGTACAACCAGGCGGCGCTGAAATTGCTGCTGGTGACGGGCGATCTGGGCCTGGGCCGCTCGCTGTTCAACCTGGTGACGCGCCAGCCCGTGCTGCACGCGATCGAGCTGTTGACCTTCCGGCTGCGCACGCAGGGCCCCCCCAGCCCCGACCTGGCGGCGGTTCCGGTGGTGTGCGCGTCCAGCGACGCCCGGGCGCTGCTGCGCGCGCGCATCGGGCTGATCCTGGACGAAAAGCGCGACCCCACGGGCTATGTGCTGACCTTCTCGGACGTGACGCAGGAGATCGCGACGCTGGGCAAGCGCGACGCGCTGCTCAACTCGGCCACCGAGGGCATGCGCGCGCCGCTGGCCAACTTGCGCGCCGCGGTCGAAACGGTGGCGGCCTATCCGGCGATGCCGGCCGAGCAGCGCCTGTCGTTCGACCAGGTGATCGTGCGCGAAAGCAACGCGCTGAGCGAGCGGCTGGAAACGGTCGCCGCCGGCTACCGCGAACTGGTGGCCGGCAGCTGGCCGATGGCGCCGATCTATTCGCTCGACCTTTTGAACTGCGTGGTGCAGCGGGCGAGCGAGGATCGCGGCGTCTCGCTGGTGGGGCTTCCGGTCTGGCTTTACGGCGACAGCTTCGGGCTGATGCTCGCGCTGACCGCGCTGCTCGGCCATGTGCGCCGGCACGTCGGCAACGCGCCGCTCGACCTGGGCACCGTGCCCGGGCAGCGGCGCCACTACGTCGACTTCGCCTGGGACGGCGCGCCGATGGCCTTGAGCGAGATCGACCGCTGGATGGGCGACCCACTGGACCCCGGCAGCGGGCTGACGCTGCGCGACGTGCTGGACCGCCACCGCAGCGAGCTGTGGAGCCAGCCCTTGGGCGCCGGCCGCGCCATCCTGCGCTTGCCGATCGCCTCGGCCGAGCAACCGGCCGCCGCGGGCCCGCGCGACCGCCTGCCGGCGCGGCCCGAGTTCTACGACTTCGCGCTGATGCATCAGGCGCTGCCCACGGCCGCGCTCGGCGACCGGGCGCTAAGGACGCTCGGCTACGTGGTGTTCGACACCGAGACGACCGGCCTCAACGCCGCCCAGGGCGACGCGATCGTGCAGATCGCGGGCGTGCGCATCGTCAACGGCCGCATCCTGACCGGCGAGACGTTCGAGCGCGTCGTGCATCCCGGCCGGCCGATCCCGCCCGCGTCGGTCAAGTTCCACGGCATCACCGACGACATGGTCAAGGACAAGCCGCCGATCCAGGTGGTGTTGCCGCAATTCCGCGACTTCGTGGCCGACAGCGTGCTGGTGGCGCACAACGCCGCCTTCGACTTGAGCTTCCTGCGGCCGAAAGAACAGGAGGCCGGCGTGACGCTGAACAATCCGGTGCTGGACAGCCAGCTTCTGGCGTCGCACGTGTTCGAGAATATCGACGACAACTCGCTGGACGGGCTGGCGCAGCGGCTGGGGATCGAGATCGAGGGACGGCATACCGCCTTGGGCGACGCGCTGATGACGTCGGCGGTGTTCCTGCGCCTGCTGGAGCTGCTGGAGACGCGCGGCGTGCATACGCTCAACCAGGCGATCGAGCTCAGCAACGTCGCGGTGGCGCTGCGCCGGCATCTGGCGCAAGCTGGGGGCTGAGGGAGGGGGCGGCTATGCGGTCGGTCTTGCGCGGCGAACGGCTGGTCGCCCTGTTCATCTTCGCCTGGATC
Organism: Rhodospirillales bacterium; assembly: GCA_052387895.1. GTDB lineage: Bacteria > Pseudomonadota > Alphaproteobacteria > JAEULC01 > JAEULC01 > JAEULC01. The sequence goes on from JBQTIS010000576.1 coordinate 2,423, forward strand.
GCCTTCCATCCGCCGATCCTGAACCTGTTCGCGGTCAAAGCGACGGTCCTGGGCTGGCCGGTGCTGTACCTTTATATCCTAGCGGCCTGGGCGGCCGTGATCGCGCTGGTGGCGCTGATCGCGGGGCGGCAGGAGGAGTCCCCGGGGCCCGAGCGCGCGGGCGAGCACCGTCCCGGCCCGGAACGGGAGGGCTGAGGCCATGCTGACCCCGGTCGTCATCCTCACCGTCGCCTTCGGCTATCTGTGCCTGCTGTTCGCGATCGCCTATTGGGGCGACAAGCGCGCCGACGCCGGCCGCAGCATCGTCAACAACCCCTACATCTACGCGCTGTCGATCGCGGTCTACTGCACGGCCTGGACGTTCTACGGCAGCGTCGGGCGCGCGGCCTCGGGCGGCGTCGACTACCTGACGATCTACCTCGGCCCCACGCTGGTGTTCGTGCTGGGCTGGTTCTTGCTGCGCAAAATCCTGCGCATCAGCAAGGCCAACCGCATCACCACCATCGCCGACTTCATCTCGGCGCGCTACGGCAAGAGCCAGCTTTTGGGCGGGCTGGTCACGGTGATCGCCGTGGTCGGCATCGTTCCCTACATCTCGCTGCAGCTGAAAGGCGTGTCGACCAGCTTCAACGTGCTGATCCACTATCCCGACATCGCCATGCCCAGCGCGGTTTCGACCGTGCCGCTGTTCCAGGACACGGCGCTTTACGTCGCGCTGGTGCTGGCCGCGTTCTCGATCCTGTTCGGCACCCGCCACATCGACGCCAGCGAGCATCACGAGGGCATGGTGGCGGCGATCGCGTTCGAGTCGGTGGTCAAGCTGATCGCGTTCTTGAGCGTCGGCGCGTTCGTGGTGTTCGGGCTCTACGGCGGGTTCGGGCCGCTGTTCGCCCGCGCGATGGAGGCGCCCAAGCTGTCCGAGCTTCTGACCGCGAGCCCGGTCGGCGCGTTCGGCAACTGGATGACGCTGATGATCCTGTCGATGGCCGCGATCGTCTGCCTGCCGCGGCAATGGCAGGTGACGGTGGTCGAGAACACCGACGAGAAGCACCTGGACAAGGCGCTGTGGCTGTTTCCGCTCTACCTGCTGCTGATCAACGTGTTCGTGCTGCCGCTGGCGCTGGCCGGGTTGATGCTGTTCCCCGGCGGCCAGGCCGACAGCGACACGTTCGTGCTGGCGGTGCCGATGCTGGCGCGCGCCGAGAGCATGGCGCTGTTCGCCTTCATCGGCGGCCTGTCGGCGGCGACGGGGATGGTGATCGTCGAGAGCATCGCGCTGTCGACCATGCTCTGCAACGACCTGATCATGCCGATCCTGCTGCGCATCCGTTGGCTCAAGCTCACGGAGCGCGGCGACCTGACGCGGCTGCTGATCGCGATAAGGCGCGGCAGCATCATCTTGATCCTGC
>JBQTIS010000577.1:0-4027 GCA_052387895.1 Rhodospirillales bacterium
CCGAACAGCACCTGGAGGAGGTCCGCCTGCTCGGTCTTGGTCGGCATGCCGGTCGACGGGCCGGCGCGCTGGGAGTTCACCACGACCAGCGGCAGCTCGACGCCGATCGCCAGGCCGATCGCCTCCATCTTCAGCGCCATGCCCGGGCCGGAGCTCGAGGTGACGCCGAGCGAGCCGGCATAGGACGCGCCGATCGCGGCGCAGGCCGCGGCGATCTCGTCTTCGGCCTGGAAGGTGGTGACGCCGTAGGATTTCAGCGGCGCCAGGGTGTGCAGGATGCTCGAAGCCGGCGTGATCGGGTACGACGCGAACACCATCTTCAGGTTTACGGACTGCGCGCCCGCCACCAAACCCCACGCCAGCGCCTCGGCGCCGGTGACGGTGCGGTAGAGCCCGGGCGCGATGTGCGCCGGCGCCACGCGGAAGCCGTGGATGCCCGGCATCTCGGCGGTCTCGCCGAAGGCATGGCCCGCGTTCATCGCCGCGATGTTGGCCTCGGCCAGCTCGGGCCGCTTGGCGAAGCGCCACTTCAGCCAGTCGACCGTGGGTTTACGGTCGCGGTCGTACATCCAGTAGACCAGGCCCAGCGTCCACATGTTCTTGCAGCGCAGCGCCTCTTTGTTGGTGAGGTTATGCGCCTTGACCGCCTCCAGCGTCAGGGCCGAGATGTCGATCGGCACCAGCTGGAAATTGCCGAGGGAATGGTCCTCGAGCGGGTTCGTGTCGTAGCCCGCCTTCTTCAGGTCACGTTCCTTGAACGAGCCGGAATCGACGATGATGGTGCCGCCGGGGCGCAGATCGCGCAGGTTGACCTTGAGGGCCGCCGGGTTCATCGCCACCAGCACGTCGGGCGCGTCGCCGGCGGAGGCGACCTTCTGCGAGCCGAAATTTATCTGGAACGCGGACACGCCGAAGGTGGTGCCGGCGGGCGCGCGGATCTCGGCCGGGAAGTCGGGGAAGGTGGCGAGGTCGTTGCCGGCGAGCGCCGTGACCTCGGTGAAGCGGCTGCCGGTCAACTGCATGCCGTCGCCGCTGTCGCCGGCGAAACGCACAACGGCGGATTCGATCGCCTCGCGCTGCGTGGGATGAAGCTGTTCTGCCGTGCTGCTGGACCTGGTGCTCATTCCTTTTCCCGACGCTCATGGCTGGCCCGGCTGGCGGTGATCGCGGGGAACGGCGTCCATCCGGGCACGAATGGGGCGCGCATTATTCCCTATCGGCCGGTCGCGCGGAAGCCGGTAGGCTCGCATCTGCTAAAGTCGATCCACAGGGCCGGCCGGAGCGTCGAATGTTCAATCTATTCAAGGGATTTGACGCCGTCTCGCGCGCTTGACGCCGGCCTGCCATGCGGTCCGCGGCGAATTGGCGGCTGAACCGGGCGCTGGGGAAGGGTTAAATCCGCCGGGATGAACGAGCGAATCGATCCGACCGAGGCTTCGGCGGACGGCCGCCCAGCCGTCGCGCGCTGGCTGTTCCTGTGCGCCGCCATGGTGTTCGCCATGGTGCTGATCGGCGGCGTCACGCGGCTGACCGAATCCGGCCTGTCGATCGTGGAATGGCAGCCGCTGATCGGCGCCATTCCGCCGCTCGGCGAAGCGGACTGGCAGGCGCTGTTCCGGAAATACCAATCCAGCCCGCAGTACCGGCAGGTGAACCAGGCCATGACCTTGCCCGAGTTCAAGACGATCTTCAGGTGGGAATACATCCACCGCCTGTGGGGCCGGTTGATCGGGCTGGTCTTCGCCGTGCCGTTCCTGTGGTTCCTGGCCACGCGCCGGATCGCCGGTGGGCTCGCGTGGAAACTCGGCGGCATCTTCGCGCTGGGCGCGTTGCAAGCGGCGATGGGCTGGTACATGGTGGCGAGCGGCCTGGTGGACCGGCCCGAGGTCAGCCAGTACCGCCTCGCCGGCCATCTTGGCTTGGCGCTGCTGATCTATGCGCTGCTGCTGTGGACGGCCTGGGGCCTTGGGCGCGGCGCGGCGCGCCGGCCCGCGCCGGCATGGCTGCGCCGCGGCGCGACGGCCTTGCTGATCCTGGTCACGGCGACGATTCTCGCCGGCGGTTTTGTCGCGGGGCTAGACGCGGGGCTGGTCTACAACACGTTTCCGCTGATGGAAGGCCGGTTCGTGCCGCCGGACTATTTCGCGACCCTGCCGTGGTGGCGCGACCCGTTCGAGAACCGCGCCACGGCGCAGTTTCATCACCGCATTCTCGGAGTCGCGACGTTGATCGCGGCGGCGATCTATGCTTGGCGCGCGCCGAGGACAGATCCGCCGTCGGCGCGGCGCGCCGCGATCGCATTGGCGCATCTCGCCGCGTTGCAGGCGGCGCTCGGCATCGCCACGCTGCTGCTGGTCGTGCCGTTGCCCTTGGCCGTGCTGCACCAGGCCGGCGCGAGGGCGCTGGTCACCGCAGCGCTGTGGCTGCGGCTCGAACTGCGCGGCTAGACACTATTCCGGCAGCGTGATGCTGCCGTCCCCAGCCATCGCGAAGCCGGGATTCCAGGCCACCTCCCACAAAAAGCCGTCGGGGTCGGCGAAATAGCCGGTATAACCGCCCCAGAACGCTTCCTTGGCTGGCTTGACGATCTTGCCGCCCGCGCGCGCGGCCTCATCCAGCACGCGCTCCACATCCGCGCGCTCGCGGGTGTTGTGGGCCAAAGCGAACCCCGCGAACCCGCTGCCGGAAGCGGCGATGCCGGCGTCTTTGGCAAGCTCGGCGCGCGGCCACAGGGCCAGCGCCATGCCGCCGGTCTGGAAGAACACCACGCCCTCGGCCTGCTTCATCGACCGCTTCCAGCCCAGCCGCTCGTAGAACGCCGTGCTGCGCGCCAGATCGCTTACGCCGAGGGTGACCAGGCTGACACGCTGTTCCATCGACTTATGCCGACGACAGCTTCAATCCCACAATCCCGGCGATGATCAGCGCGACGAAGAACATGCGCGCGAACTCGGCCGGCTCGTGGAACACGAGAATCCCCAGCACGAACGTGCCGGCCGCGCCGATGCCGGTCCACACGGCATAGGCCGTGCCCATGGGAATGCCGGCCAGCGACAGCAGCAGCAGCCAGCCGCTGAGGCCCATGCAGACCGCCGCGAACACGATCCACGGCCAGCGCACGCTGCCGTCGATCCAGCCGAGCTTCAGGCCCACCGGCCAGCCCCATTCGAACACCCCGGCGGCGATCAGATAAATCCAGGCCATGCGGCTCTCCATTGCGGCGTTCGCGCGAGTATAGGCGTTCACGCGCCGCGCGGGATCACCCAGCCGTCGGCGATTTTCAGGACCAGCGCATCGCCCGCGCGCGGCGATTGGCCGGGCGGGCAAAGCCAGTGCAGCATGACGCCGGGCGCGGCGGAAGGCGTCAGCTCGACCGCGTTCTGCGCCCCCTGATAGATCACGCGCTTGACCGTCGCGGCCACGCCGTCGCCCGCCGACGGCGCCAGGCCCTCGGGCCGGAGCAGGACCTCAGCCGGTCCGGACGCCGTGCCGGCGGGCGCCCGTACGACGGCGCGTGCGCCCAGCACATCCACCGTGGCCGTGCCGGCACGTTCGGGTTCCAACACCCGGGCCGGCACCACCGCGCCCCGGCCGATGAAGCCCGCGACCATCGCCGTGGCGGGCTCGTGGTAGAGCGTCTTGGGATCGGCCAGCTGCACCAGCCTTCCCATGTCCATCACCGCCACGCGGTCGGCCAGCGCCAGCGCCTCGGCCTGGTCGTGCGTGACATAGAGCATGGTGGCGCGCGTCGCGCGATGGAATTCGGCGAACTCGTCCTGCATCGCCGCGCGCAAATGCACGTCGAGATTGGCGAGCGGCTCGTCGAGCAGCACCAGCTTCGGCTCCATCGCCAGGCACCTTGCCAGCGCCACGCGCTGGCGCTGGCCGCCGCTCAAGGACGCGGGGCGGCGCTCGGCGAATTCGACCAGGCCGACGGTCGCCAGCGCCGCGCCGACGCGCCGGTTGTAGTCCGCGCCCTTCACCCCGCGGACTTCCAGCGAATAGCCGACATTGCGCTTGACCGTCA
>JBQTIS010000578.1:0-5468 GCA_052387895.1 Rhodospirillales bacterium
TAGATCGTTGGAAAGAGGTCGGGTCATCTTTGCTGGCCTCCTCTCCAGCCAGCATCTTGAATCACAAACCCGGTCCTTTGGGAATCCCTCCCGATTCAAACAATCTTTGAAACGCTCTAGGCCCCATCGAAATAACGACAGCCAAACGCCGGACCGTCGGTTCGGCCACCTCACCAGGCCCGCCGGGGAAACCCGGCGGGCCGGTTTGCTTTTCTAGTTCCGCATCGCCACGCGCCGGATCGCGTCCGCGGCTTTCGGGATCGCCGCGGCCGGAATGTCGATATGGGTCAGCGCGCGGACGCGCGTGTCCGAGGTGACGCTGAGGCGCACGCCGTGGCGCGCCAGGGCGGCGTTGAAATCCGGCCCCTTGATGCCGGTGCCCGCGATGTCGAGAAACACGATGTTGGTCTCGACCGGCTCGACCCTGACGCCCGGCACGCCGGCGAGCGCCTTGGCCAGCGCCTGGGCGTTGGCGTGGTCCTCGGCCAGGCGCTGGACGTGGTGGTCGAGCGCGTACAAGCCCGCCGCGGCGACGATGCCGGCCTGGCGCATGGAGCCGCCGATGCGCTGCTTCCAGCGCCAGCACTCCTTGACGAACGGCCTGGGCCCCGCCAGCACCGCGCCCAAGGGACAGCCCAGGCCCTTGGTCAGGTCGAGCCACGCCGTGTCCATGTCCTTGGCGTACTCCTTGGCCGGGATGCCCGAGGCCACCACCGCGTTCATCAGCCGCGCGCCGTCCATGTGGGTCGCGAGCCTGTGCTTGCGCGCCACGGCGGCCACGGCGCGGATCGCATCCAGCGGCCACACCGTGCCGCCGCCCAGGTTGGCGGTCTGCTCGATCTCGATCAGCCGCGAGCGGGGGGCGTAGTTGCTGTCCGGCCGGATCGCGGCTTCGGCCTCGGCGGCCGTGAACACGCCGCGCGCGCCGGAAAGCCCGCGCATCATCACGCCCGCCAGCGCCGCGCCGCCGCCGCCCTCGGCGTTGATCAGGTGCGAGCTGCGGTCGCAGATCACCTCGTCGCCGGGCCGGCAATGCACCAGAAGCGCGATCTGGTTGCACATCGTGCCGGAGGGCAGGAACAGCGCGTCCTCCTTGCCCAACAGGTCGGCCACGCGTTCGTTGAGCGCCGAAACCGTGGGGTCGCGGCCTTGCTGCTCGTCGCCCACCTCGGCCGCGGCCATCGCCGCGCGCATCGCCTTGGTGGGCTTGGACTGCGTGTCGCTGTACAGGTCGATTTCGATTCCGTGCTTGTCCGGCATCGCTTTCCCCGGCATCGGTTTCCTATAGGGCTTGCCCCGCGACCAGCCGCGGCAGTTCGCCCACCAGCCCCATGGCGTGGCGCATGAACAGGCGTTTCAGCGGCGGCGCGGCCTGGACCGCCATCAGTCCGAGCCGGCGCGCGAGCGCCGCCGGCGCGAAGCCGGTCGAGAACAGCCGGTTGAGTCCGTCGGTGACGGCGATCAGCATGAGGTTGTCGATCCGCCGCCAGCGTTGGTAGCGCTCGAGCACCGCGACCGCCCCGATATCGAGGCCCAGGCGCCGCGCGTCGACGATCGTCTCGGCCAGCGCCGCCACGTCGCGCAGGCCCAGGTTCAGCCCCTGGCCCGCGATCGGGTGGATCAGATGCGCCGCGTCGCCCACCAGCGCCAGGCGGCGGTCGACGTAACGCTCGGCGTGCATCAGCCCCAGCGGATACGACCACCGCCCGCCCTCGACCCGCACCTCGCCCAGCCAATCGCCGAAGCGGCGCTGCAGCTCGGCCGAAAAATCGGCGTCGCCGAGCCTAAGGGCCGCGGGCGCCAAATCCTCGCGTTCGGTCCACACGATCGACGAGCGGTTGCCGGTCATCGGCAGCGAGGCGAACGGGCCCGACGGCATGAAATGCTCGTGCGCCACGCCGCCATGCGGCCGCGCGTGGCGGACCGTGCAGACGATGCCCACCTGCGGATAGCGCCACTCGGCTATCGCGATGCCGGCCTCGCGGCGCAGGCGCGCGTCGCGTCCCTCCGCCGAGACCGCCAGCGCGGCGCGGATGGTTGGCCCGTCTGTCAGTTCCGCCATGACGGCGTCGCGGCCGCGCTCCAGCGACTCGATCTCGGCCGGCGCGAATATCTTCAAGCCCGGCAACGCGCGCGCGCGCGCCCAGATCGCGCGGCGCAAGATCGCGTTCTCGACGATATGGCCGAACGGCGCCGGCTCCGCGCCGACGCCGCCGGCCGCGAGCGCGCGGTGATCGTAGTGCAGGAACGCCGGCGCGTCGGCGTCGGTGACGCGGATGTCGAGGATCGGCTCGGCCGCGCCGACCAGATCCCAAACGCCGATGCCCTTGAGCACCCGGCCCGACCCGAGCGCGATGGCTGAAGCCCGGCCGTCATGCGCGTCGGAAGCGAGCGCGGCCGGGCCGGCGCGATCGACCAGTGCCGCCTTCAGGCCCGCTCCGGCCAGCGCCGCCGCCAGCGCGCCGCCCACCAGCCCGGCGCCCACCACCAAGACGTCGGCGTCGACATCCGCCGCCCTTGCCGAACGCGGTTGATCCATGAAGCTGCTGCCCCTTGCCCTGGCGGATTTGACCAAGAATCATTCGCCGCGTCCAATTTGCACATTTTTTGTGCGCTGTATATTGGCGCGCCGTTGCGCGCAAGGCCGATCGACCTGCCGGAAACCCCGCAAATCGGGCGATTCGGGCGGCACGGTTCTTGTATGCTGGAGTGGCGGGGAGCATCGGCCGCATCTCGGCCGGGCATGAAGACTGTTGTTAGGAGGCGGCGCGACATGAAGCTGGTCATGGCGATCATCAAGCCGTTCAAGCTTGACGAGGTGCGCGAGGCGCTGACCAAGCTGGGCATCCAGGGATTGACGGTCAGCGAAGTGAAAGGCTTCGGCCGGCAGAAGGGACAAACCGAGATCTATCGCGGCGCCGAATACGCGGTGAACCTGCTGCCGAAAGTGAAGATAGAAGTGGCGGTCGGCGACGAGCTGCTGGAGCGGGTGGTCGAGACCATCAAGCAAAGCGCCAACACCGGCCGGATCGGCGACGGCAAGATTTTCGTGCTGGAGCTCAAGCAGGCCGTACGCATCCGCACGGGCGAGACGGGCTCCGAGGCGCTTTAAGCCCGCCGGCGCCCCGTTAACGTCTTTCAGCGGCAGGGTTTTCGGCTCTCGGCCGAGTGTCGGCGGTTTATCAACATCCCCCTCTAACCATTTGCTTTCTTTGGCGGATTAACGTAGCCTACGGGGTGGATTTTCCGCGGGCGGAGGGGGTTGGCCCGAGGGATGGCATCGCAAGGATGGAGGCCGTCGGCCCGACCCCATGACCCGATCCCCGTTCGCCGCGCAAACCCGGTCATCCGCCCCCGCCGGCCGAATTTGCAACCGCCCGCAAGCCAAGGGCTGACGCGATGGCCGCTCATGCCACGGCTGCGAAGGCCGGTTTTCTGCCCCACGGCGCCACCGCGTTCGTCCGCCGCCGCCTGCGCGAGCTGGCCGGCATGGCCCTGGTGTTCGGCGCCCTGGCGATCTTCGCCATCCTGGTCAGCTACCGCCCCAGCGATCCGTCGCTGAACACCGCCACCATCGGCCCGGCGCGCAATTTCTTCGGATTGCCCGGCGCCTACCTGGCCGACCTGCTGCTGCAGAGCTTCGGCGCCGCCGCCGGGCTTTTGGCACTGGTGCCCGCGGCCTGGGGCTGGCGGCTGATCATGCACCGCCCGCTGCCGGCGGCTTGGCCGCGGCTGGTCTTGTTGGCCCCCGCCATGGTCCTGGCGGCGCTGGCCGCGATCGGCCTGCCGCCGCCCCCGCGCTGGCCGATTCCGGCCGGGCTTGGTGGCGCCGCCGGGCAGCTGGCGGTCGCGGGCCTGGAGCAGCTTGTCGGCGCCTGGGCCGTGGCGGTCACCTTGCCGATGATTTGCATCTTCGCCGGCCTCGTCGCCGTGCCGCTGCTCGCCGTCGCGCTGGGCTGGACCTTGCGCGAGATGGCCGCGCCGTTCCGTCTGGCCCGCGCCGCCCTCGGCGGCGTGGCGGCGGCGCTGAAATTCGCCGCGCGCGCTTTCGCGCCCGGCCCGACGATCGAGCGCGCCGGCGACCGGCGCGTCGATGCGCGGCGCGCGGCCGAGGACGATCCGCGTCCGGCCGCCCGGCCGACGCAGCCCTGGCCGCGGGAAAAATCGCGCGGGCTGTTCTTCGGCCTGTTCCAGCGCGGCGGCCCGCGCGTGGAGCCGACGCTGTTCGACGCCGAGACGGAGCGCGGGCCCATGGAGCCACGTCTGGACGACCTGCCGCCGGTGCAGCGCCACCGGGAAGAACGCGAAAAGCTGGTGGCGCCCAAGGCGGCGCGCCCGCAGCCCGGCAGGAAGGCGCTGGCGGCCAAGCAGCGGCGGCTCGATCTGGGCGACGACGCCGGGTTCCGCCTGCCCTCGCTCGACCTGCTGAGCCCGCCGCCCGCCATGCCGCGCGGCTATGTCCTCGTCAGCGAGGACGCGCTGCAGCAGAACGCGCGCCTGCTGGAGACGGTGCTGAGGGATTTCGGCGTCAACGGCCAGATCGTCAAGGTGCGGCCCGGGCCCGTGGTCACGATGTACGAGTTCGAGCCCGCGCCCGGCACCAAGACCAGCCGCGTGATCGGCCTTTCCGACGACATCGCCCGGTCGATGAGCGCGGTCAGCGTGCGCGTGGCCGTGGTGCCGGGGCAGAACACCATCGGCATCGAGCTGCCGAACGCGCGGCGCGACATCGTGTACCTGCGCGAGCTGCTGGCGTCCGAGGCGTTCGAGCGGTCGGGCGGCAAGATGGCGCTGGTGCTGGGCAAGGACATCGGCGGCGGGCCGGTGATCGTGGACCTGGCGCGCATGCCGCACCTCTTGGTCGCGGGCACCACCGGCTCGGGCAAGTCGGTGGCGGTCAACGCCATGATCCTGTCGCTGCTGTACCGCCTGCCGCCCGACCAATGCCGCTTCATCATGATCGACCCGAAGATGCTGGAATTGTCGGTCTACGACGGCATTCCGCACCTGCTGAACACCGTGGTGACCGATCCGCGCAAGGCGGTGGTGGCGCTGAAATGGACCGTGCGCGAGATGGAGAACCGCTACCGCGCGATGGCGAAGCTGGGGGTGCGCAACATCGAGGGCTTCAACGCGCGGCTGGCCGAGGCCCGCGCCAAGGGCGAGGTGCTGCTGCGCAAGGTGCAGACCGGCTTCGACGCCGACACCGGCAAGCCGGTGTTCGAGGATCAGCCGCTGGACACCACCCCCCTGCCCTACATCGTAGTGGTGGTGGACGAGATGGCAGATCTGATGCTGGTGGCCGGCAAGGACATCGAAGCCGCCATCCAGCGCCTGGCGCAGATGGCGCGCGCCGCGGGCGTGCATATCATCATGGCCACCCAGCGCCCGTCGGTCGACGTGGTGACCGGCACGATCAAGGCCAATTTCCCCACCCGGGTCAGCTTCCACGTCACCTCCAAGATCGA
>JBQTIS010000579.1:0-4616 GCA_052387895.1 Rhodospirillales bacterium
TAGCCGGGATGGATCGCCTCGGCGCCACCGGCCTTCGCCGCCGCGACGACGCGCTCGATGTTCAAATAGGACTCGCGCGCCGGCGCGGGGCCGATCAAATGCGCCTCGTCGGCCATCGCCACGTGCAGCGCGCCCGTGTCGGCCTCGGAATAGACGGCAATAACGCGCAAGCCCATGCGCTTGGCGGTGCGCGCGACGCGGCAAGCGATCTCGCCGCGGTTGGCGATGAGGAGGGAACGGAACATGTCCCTAGCCCTTCGCCCAGCCGGGCTTACGCTTTTCCAGGAAGGCCGCGACGCCCTCCCTGCCCTCAGGCGCGGCGCGCAAGCGGGCGATGAGTTTCGCCGTGCCGTCGATCAGCGCGGCGTCGATTCTGGCGTTCGCCAGGTTTGCCACCTGCTCCTTGGCATGGGCCAGCGCGCCGGGGGCGCAATCGAGCAACGCATCGACCACCGAGTCGCAAGCCGCTTTCAGTTGTTCCGCCGCGACCACGACATGCGCGAGGCCCAGGCGCAGCGCATCCCCGGCATTGAAGCGTTCAGCGCTGAGGAAATAGCGCCGCGCCGCACGCGCGCCGATCGCGGCCACGACGTAGGGGCCCACCACGGCGGGCACCAGGCCGAGGCGCGTTTCCGTCAGCGCGAAAGTCGCGCTGTCGACGCAGACGACGATGTCGCAGCAGGCGATCAGGCCGAGGCCGCCGGCATAGGCGGCCCCCTGCACCAGCGCCACGGTGGGCTTTTTCAACCCGTTCAGCCGGCGCATCAGCTCGGCCAGGCGGCGCGCGTCCTCGAGGTTCTCGGCCTCGGTGTACCCGGCCATGCGCTTCATCCAGTTGAGGTCCGCGCCGGCCGAGAAGCTCTTGCCCGCGCCGGTCAGCACGACGACGCGGACCGATTTGTCGGCTTCCAGCTTGTTCAACGCCGCCGTCAACCCGGCGATCAGTACGTCGTCGAAGGCGTTGTGGATCTCGGGCCGGTTGAGCGTGACCGTGGCCACGCCGCGCGCGTCGGTCGAAACCAGGAGATAGGACGGCGCGGCCATCCCGCTACATCCTGAACACGCCGAAGCGCGTGGGTTCTATTGGTGCGTTGAGCGCGGCGGAGATGCAAAGCCCCAGCACCTGGCGGGTTTCGGCCGGGTCGATCACGCCGTCGTCCCACAGCCGCGCCGAGGCGTAGTAGGGATGCCCCTGCGCCTCGAATTGCTCGCGGATCGGGGCCTTGAACTTCTCCTCCTCGGCCTTCGACCACTTGCCGCCCCGGGCTTCGATGTTGTCGCGCCGAACCGTGGCCAGCACCGAAGCGGCCTGTTCGCCGCCCATCACGTTGATGCGCGCGTTGGGCCACATCCACAGGAACCGCGGCCCATAGGCGCGCCCGCACATGCCGTAATTGCCCGCGCCGAAGCTTCCCCCCGTAATGACCGTGAACTTGGGCACGTTGGCGCAGGCCACGGCCGTGACCATCTTGGCGCCGTCCCTGGCGATGCCGCCGGCCTCGTATTTCTTCCCGACCATGAAGCCGGTGATGTTCTGCAGGAACACCAGCGGGATGCCGCGCTGGCAGCACAACTCGATGAAATGCGCGGCCTTCAGCGCCGACTCCGAGAACAGAATGCCGTTGTTGGCGACGATCCCCACGGGATAGCCCATGATATGGGCGAAGCCCGTCACCAGCGTGGTGCCGTAAAGCGCCTTGAACTCGTCGATCTCGGAGCCGTCGACGATCCGCGCGATCCCCGCGCGCGCGTCGTCGGGCTTGCGCAAGTCGGTCGTCACCGCGCCGTAAATTTCGTTGGCGGCGTAGAGCGGGTCCTTGGGCTCGCGCAGCTCGATGGTCGGCCGCTTGCCGGCGTTGAGGTTGCCGACGATGCGCCGCGCGATCGCCAGCGCATGGGCGTCGTCCATGGCGTAGTGGTCGGCCACCCCCGAGACGCGGGCATGGACATCGGCTCCGCCAAGGTCCTCCGCCGTCACCACTTCGCCGGTCGCGGCCTTCACCAGCGGCGGCCCGCCCAAAAAGATCGTGCCCTGGCCCTTGACGATGACGGTCTCGTCCGACATCGCCGGCACGTAGGCGCCGCCCGCGGTGCAGCTTCCCATCACCACGGCGATCTGCGGAACGCCCTGGGCCGACATGGTGGCCTGGTTGTAGAAGATGCGGCCGAAATGCTCGCGGTCGGGAAACACCTCGTCCTGGTTCGGCAGGTTGGCGCCGCCCGAATCGACCAGATAGATGCAGGGCAGGCGGTTCTCGCGCGCGATTTCCTGCGCGCGCAGGTGCTTCTTCACCGTGACGGGATAGTAGGTGCCGCCCTTCACCGTGGCGTCGTTGGCGACGATCATGCATTCGCGGCCCTCGACGCGCCCGATGCCTGTGACGATGCCGGCGGCCGGCACCTCGCCGCCATACATGCCGTGCGCGGCGAACTGCCCCAGCTCCAGGAACGGCGAGCCGACATCCAGCAGCGTGCGCACGCGTTCGCGCGGCAACAGTTTGCCACGCTTCAAATGCCTTTCGCGCGCCTCCTTGCCGCCGCCTTCGCGGATGGCACCCGCGACCTTGCGCAGGTCCACGACCAGCGCGCGCATCGCCTTGGCGTTGTTCTTGAAAGCCTCGGACCGCGTGTCCGCAGCCGATTTGATGACGCCCATCGCCGCCGGCGCTCCCCCTGCCGGCGCCTAGCATGGCCTCGGCCCGGAGGGGGTTCAAGCGGATTGTAACAGTGACAAGTCCGGGCTTGCCATGAGCCGGACTCCTGGATCAGCCTGCGGGTCGAATACCGCCTGCGATGGGAAACTTTCATGCTGCCCAGCCTTTCGGAGATCGAACGCGCCAGCGCGCTGGTGCATGCCGCCATGCCGCCGACGCCGCAATACCGCTGGCCGCTGCTGTGCGAACGGGCGGGGTGCGAGCTGTGGGTCAAGCACGAGAACCACACGCCGATCGGCGCGTTCAAGATCAGGGCCGGGCTGGTTTACATGGAGTGGCTGAAGCGCCGCGAACCCAAGACGACGGGCGTGGTGGCGGCGACGCGCGGCAATCACGGCCAGTCGGTGACGGTGGCGGCGCGGCGCGCGGGGTTTGCCGCGGTGATCGTGGTGCCGCGGGGCAACAGCGTGGAAAAGAACGCGGCGATGCGCGCGCAGGGCGCCGAGCTGGTCGAGCACGGGCAGGATTTCCAGGAAGCGTTCGAGTACGCGATGAACTTGGCGCGCGAGCGCGGGCTGCACCCCATGCCGTCGTTCCACCCGCTCCTGGCCCACGGCACGGCGACCTATGGGCTAGAGTTGTTTCGCGCCGTGCCCGATCTGGATATGGTCTACGTGCCGATCGGCATGGGGTCGGGCATTTGCGGGGCGATCGCCGCGCGTGACGGCCTCGGCCTCAAGACCAAAATCGTAGGCGTATGCGCGGAGAACGCGCCGACCTATGCGCTCAGCTTCGCCGCCGGGAAGCCGATGGCGACCAATTCGGCCGACACCATGGCCGACGGCCTGGCCTGCCGCGTGCCCGACCCCGGGGCGGTGGCGGCGATCGTCAAGGGCGCTGAGCGAATCGTCACGGTGAGCGACGAACAGATAAAGGCCGCTATGCGCGTCTACTTCACCGACACGCACAACGTGGCGGAGGGCGCGGGGGCGGCGGCGCTGGCCGCGCTGCTGCGAGAAAAAGACAAGATGAAGGGCCAGCGCGTGGCGGTGGTGCTATCCGGCGGCAACGTCGATGCCGCAGTCTATCGCCGAGTCTTGAGCGAAAGCGCCTAGCCCGGCGCCATTTCCCTCGCGATCGCCCGCGCCCAGGAGCGCGCGCGCCGGCGATTGACCCCGAAATCGTAGAATCCGTAGACCGCCCGGCAGAACACGGCGAGCGCCGTTTGGCCGCCCGGCGCCGGAATCGCCTGCACCCGCACGATGTCGGGAAACCGCAGGAACGCCGTGCGCTGCACGAACACGACCTGGCCGATCGCAGGGTCGGATGCCGCCTCCGCCACGTTCAGACGTTTCGCCGCCACGCGCCGCGCCGCTTCCAGTAAGCGCCCGGCCGAGGCCTGAAACACCGGGCCGTCGGCTTGGGGCGGCGCGGCGGTCAGGCCCTTGGCGCAAACCAGGCCATGGTTGAATTGGCCGGGGCGCGGCATCGTGCGCAAGTCCTCCACTCCTGGCCGGGCCGGGAGCAGCCGGTCCAGCGCGAAGGCCAGGGGATGGAGGCCCATCACCAGCCGCCGGTCTTGATCCAGCGTTCGACCTGGTCCAGCCGGTCGGCGCCCCAGAACGGCTCGCCGTCCACCACGATGAAGGGCGAGCCGAACACGCCCTTCTTGATCGCGGCGTCGACTTCGGCGCGCAGGCGTTCCTTGACCGCCGGATCGTTGACCGCGGCCAGCGTGTCCTCGCGCTTGACGCCGAGATTGACGGCGATCCCGGCGCAGGCCTCGGCCGCCGAAATGTCCTGCTGCCCGGGAAAGGCGGCATGGAAGGCCGCTTGCGCGAAGCGCCGCGCCAGCCCGGAATCGCGCTCGACCAGCCAATAGAACACGCGGCTGGGCTGCACGGCGTTGAACGGGAACAGCTTGGGCATGGCGTAGGGCACGCCCATGAGCCGCGCCGAGCG
>JBQTIS010000580.1:0-2927 GCA_052387895.1 Rhodospirillales bacterium
CGGCGAAGTTCGCCGCCTCGCGCGCAAGCAGCCTGCCGTCGGCGGCCAAAGCGCTCAGGTAAATGCGCGCGGCCCCCGCCGGCGCGGGCCGCGCGAGCTTGGCGGTCCAATCGTTGCCGTCGCTCGACGGCGGCAGCAGCAGGTGCGGATTGCGCTCGGGCGCCGGCGCGACGACGCGCAGGCCCCCGAGCTGCTGCAGGCGCTCGGCGAAGGCCGCGTCGGCGGGCGAGGCCAACCCGTCGCTGAGCCAAACCGCGTAGGCCTGGCCGCCCGGCTTGGCCCGCTCGATGCGCGCTTGGGCCGCCGCGCGGTCGACCGCCCAGGGCTTGGGCTGCAGCGCGCGGAGCAGGGTGCGGGCGTCGGCCGGACGCAGCAAGCCCGAGGCCTCGGGCACCTCGCCGGTGTCGGCCGGGGCGGTCGTGGCCAGGATCGCCTGCCGGTCCGCGCGCTCGGCCTTGTCCAGAAGGTCGAACGCCGCGGACTGGCGCTGCTGCCAGAAGCGCGCCGAGGCCCAGCCGTCGTCCACCACCAGCACCAGCGGCCCTTTGCCCGGGATCTCGCCGCTCGGGTTGAGCAGCGGCCGAGCCAGCGCCAAGATCACCAGCGCGGCGATGGTCAGGCGCAGCAGGATCAGCCACCACGGAGTCGAACGCGGCGTCTCCTCGCGCTGCTTCAGGCCCAAGAGCAGCGCCAGGGCCGGGAAGCGGATGCGCCGCGGCGCCGGCGGGATCACGCGCAGCAGCAGCCACAGCAGCGGCAGCGCCGCCAGCGCGGTCAGCACCCAGGGGCTGGCGAAGGCGATGAAGCCCAAATTCCACATCGCCTACCGCCTGACCTGGCGCGCCAGCGCCTGGTACATGGTCAACAGCGGCATCTGCGGCGGGCGATCGGTGGTGTGGCGCGCATAAGCCCAGCGCGCGGCGCGCGCGATCGCGGCAAGGCCCAGGCGCTGGCGCTCGATCCGGTCGTGGTATTCGCCGCGCACCGCCTCGACCCGGCCGATCAGCGGGCGCTCGGCCTCGCCCTCCAGGCCCTCGAACCGCACCCGCCCCTTGAACGGCAGCGCCGTCTCGGCCGGGTCTAGCACCTGCAGGATGTAACCGCCGATGCCCCGCGCGGCGAAGCGGCCGACCAGCGCGTTGAGCTCGCCCAGCGGGCCCAGGAAGTCGCCGATCAAGACGACATGGGCGAACCGCGGCAGCAATTCGAACCCGGGCAGCGACTTGGGCTCGGGCGCGCGGTCGGCGAGCATGGCGTCGGCCAGGCGCGTCAGCGCGCCGCGCCCGGTCGAGGGCCGCACCGCCCGGCCGAGCAGCGCGATGCGCTCGCCGCCGCGCACCAAGAGCGCCATCAGCGCCATCGCCAGAAGCTCGGCGCGCTCGCGCTTTTCCGGCAGGTCGCGGCGCGAGCGATAGACCATCGAGGCCGACCCGTCGCGCCAGATCCACACGGACTGCGCGGCTTCCCATTCGTTCTCGCGGATGAAGGCGTGCTGGCGCTTGGCCGATTGGCGCCAGTCGATGCGCTGCACCGGATCGCCCTGCTGGTACTGGCGGAACTGCCAGAACGAGTCGCCCTGGCCGACGCGCCGCCGCCCGTGCACGCCCTGGGCCACCGTCGACGCCACGCGCTCGGCCGCCACCATCAGCGGCGGCAGCGCGGCGGAAACCGCCTCGGCCTGGTGGCGGATCGCCAGCGCTTGCGATGCGGCGGCGGCTGTCATCTTGCCCGGTTTCGCTCCGCGCTCAAGCGTGCGGCGCGCATATCGCCTCGATCACCTGGTCGATGCCGACGCCCTCGGCGCGCGCGGCGAAGTTCAGCGCCATGCGGTGGCGCAGCACCGCCGGCGCCAGCGCCAGCACGTCGTCGACCGAAGGCGCCAGCCGGCCTTCCATCAGCGCGCGCGCGCGGCTGGCCAGCATCAGCGCCTGGCTGGCGCGCGGGCCGGGGCCCCACGACACGTTGTCGCGCACCATGTCGATCGCGGTCTCTTCCGGCCGGCCGGCGCGCACCAGCGCCAGGATCGCCTCGACCACGCTGTCGCCCACTGGAATGCGGCGCACCAGGCGCTGCGCCGCCTGCAACTCGGCGGCGGTCATCGCCTGGGTGGCGGACTCCTCGTTGGCCCCGGTCGTGGCGATCAGCATGCGCCGCTCGGCCTCCAGGTCGGGATAGCCGACGTCGATCTGCATCAGGAAGCGGTCGAGCTGCGCTTCGGGCAGCGGGTAGGTGCCTTCCTGCTCCAGCGGGTTCTGCGTCGCCAGCACGTGGAACGGGGCGGGCAGCGCATGGTACTGCCCCGCCACCGACACGCGGCGTTCCTGCATCGCCTGCAGCAGCGCCGACTGGGTGCGCGGGCTGGCGCGGTTGATCTCGTCGGCCATCAAGAGCTGGCAGAAAACCGGGCCCTTGATGTAGCGGAACGAGCGCCTGCCGCCTTCGCTTTCCTCGAGCACTTCCGATCCGATGATGTCGGCCGGCATCAGGTCGGGGGTGAACTGGACGCGCCGGTCGTCGAGGCCGAGGACCGTCCCCAGGGTTTCGACCAGCCGCGTCTTGGCCAGGCCCGGCACGCCGACCAGCAAGGCGTGACCGCCGGACAGCAGCGTGATAAGAGACAGGTCGACGACTTGGCGCTGGCCGAAGATGACGCGGCCCAGGCGCTCGCGCGCCGCGTCGAGGCGCTGGGCGGCGGTTTCGATCTCGGCCACCAGCAGCTTCGGATCGGCGGGATCGACGACGGAATTGGACGCAGTCACGGATCGGTCCTCCACGGGCTTGCGGTCGGCTCGGGATCCTTAGCTTAGCGACGGGGCGCTTAACGACGGGGTTTCGCCGGACATGATTCCCGATCCCGAAGGCATCTTAAAGCATCTGGGCGCCGGATCGGGCAAAAGCGTCGATTCGCGCTCCGATTCCGGCCCCGC
>JBQTIS010000581.1:0-2887 GCA_052387895.1 Rhodospirillales bacterium
CGCGGTCGGCGTGCTGGCCGCGAAGCCCACCAGCAGCGGCAGGATCGCGCTGATGTAGAGCTTGGAGCGGCGGAACCGCATCTTCAGCGGCAGGCCGTGCAGCCAGGTGTGCTGGTGCAGCTTGCGCACGGGCGCTTGGGGGAAGCGCCGGCGGATCATGTAGGCGCGCGCGGTTTCCAGCACCATCAGCGCGCCGACCGCCCCCAGGAACACCACGTAGGCGGCCTTGATCACCAGGTCGATCTGGCCGATGCCGCGCAGCAGGCCGAACAGCCAGACGCCGAAGCTCGAGCCGATGAAGCCGCCGGCCAGCAGCACCGCGCCCATCTGCACGTCGACGTTGCCGCGCCGCCAGTGGCCCAGGACGCCGGAGACGGACGAGGCCACGATCTTGTTCGCTTCGGTGCCGACGGCGACCGCCGGCGGAACGCCGATGAATATCAGCAGCGGGGTCATCAGGAAGCCGCCGCCCACGCCGAACAGGCCGCTCAAGAACCCGACGACCATGCCCATCCCGAGAATGAGAAAAACGTTCACCGAAATCTCGGCGATGGGCAGATAAACGTGCATGACGAACCGTGAATCGACGCGTGGATGGCCTTTCGGGCGGGCTTCGGGCCATCATAGCGCAGCCCACGGTAACGGGAAGAATTTTCTACGTTTTTCGGCTCGGCGGCGGGTCAAATCCCGGTCAGCGCGTCGCCCATGCGGTCGAGCAGGCGCTCGCAGTCGGCTTCGGTGTGCGCCAGCGAAAGATAGAGCTTCGTGCCCATGGGATTCAGGAACACGCCGCGGCGGAACAGCCCCAGCATCAGCGCCCGGCCCTTGGCCGCGTCGCCGCGTTTGGTCGAGCGGTAGTCGTAAACCGGATCGGGCGAGAACACGACCTGGGCCAGCGGCCCGTCGCCGATCACCTGGGCGCGCTGCTGGCGAAGGGCCAGCACCCGGCGCATCCCCTGGCGCAGATGCTCGCCCAAATCCCGCAGACGCCGATAGGTGTCGGCGCGGCGATAGACGCCGAGCGCCGCCAGCGCCGCCGCCGCGCTGACCGGGTTCCCGCCCAGGGTCGAGGCGGTCCACACGTAGTCCGGCCGGCCCAGCCGGTCCTCGCGCACCCAGTCCATGATCTCGGCCCGGCCGGCGAAGGCGCCGATGGGATAGCCGCCGCCCAGCGCCTTGCCGTAGGCGACCAGGTCGGGAACCACGCCATAGAATTCCTGCGCCCCGCCATAGGCCAGGCGGAACCCCGTCACCACCTCGTCGAAGATCAGCAGCACGCCGTGTTTGTCGCAGCACGCGCGCAGGCCCTCGAGGAACCCGGGCCTGGGCGGCGTGCAGCGCTGCAAGGGCTCGACGATCGCGCCGGCCAGGGTCCCGGCGTGGGCGGCGACGATGCGCTCGGTCGTCGCCAGATCGTTGTAGGGCGCGACGATCACCTGGTCCTTCACCACCGGCGCGATGCCGGCGCTGGACGGATCGGGCGTCGGAAAGTCCTTCAACTCCCGGGGAAACAGGCTGGTGACGCCGATTTCGTTGGCGCCGTGATAGGCGCCCTCGAATTTCAGGATCAGCGGCTTTCCGGTGAAGGCGCGCGCCAGGCGCTGGCAGTACATCGTCGCCTCGGTGCCCGAGGCGCAAAAGCGCACGCGCTCGGCGGCGGGCGACAGGCGCTGGATTTCCTCCGCCAGCTCCAGGGCCGGCCGGTTCACATGGGCGAAATTGGAGCCGAGCGCGCCTTGGCGCGCGGCGGCCTCGACGATCTCGGGCCGCGCGTGGCCCGGCAGCACCGAGCCCCAGCCGATCGAGAAATCGACGAACTCGCGCCCCTCCGTGTCCCACAGAAGCGCGCCCTGGCCGCGCTCGACCACGATCGAAAGCTCGGGCGGGATGTCGAACTCGCCGTTCGAGCCGGCGGGAAACACCGCGTGCGAGCGCCGCGCGTCGGCGGAGCGGGGAGGAGGGTCGGGCAGGGTCATCGGCCCACTCTAGCGGCTGCGCTCCGGGCCGTCATCGCCGGGCCGTCGTCGCCGGGCCGTCGTCGCCGGGCCGTCGTCACCGGGCCGGCATGGGCCATTCCTTGCGCGCGAACACCGGATAGGCGTCCGCCACCTCGCGGGCGATCCGCGTGCGGATCAGCTCCAGCTCCTCGGCCGAGGGCGCGGGCGTGGCGGGTACGCCATCCGGGCAGTGGAAATCGAAGCCGGTCGCGGCGCGGACCGATTCCACGGTTTCGCCGGGATGCACGCTCTCCAGCGAAAACCGCCCGCGCGCGCGGTCGAAGGCGAAGGCGCAGCGGCCCGTCACCAGCGCCGAGGGGCCGCCGGGGCGATAGACGCCGGGCGCGCTCGCGCCCGGGGCGCTTATGAACGACACGCGCGGCACCAGCACGCGGCGGGAATGCTCCTCGCGGAACAGGATCACCTTCGGCACCACGAAATAGAGATAGGCCGAGCCGAACGAGCCGGGAAAGCGCATGGCCGGCGCGTCGCGGCCGCCGATGGAAACCAGGTTGACGTTGGCCGCTCCGTCGATCTCGCCGCCGCCGAGGAAGAAGGCGTCCAGCCGGCCCTGGCCGGCGCTGTCGAACAGCTCGCGCGCGCCGTCGCCATAGGGATTGTCGGCGCGGCTGCCGAGAATATAGACGGTCATCGCGCCCCGGGATCGCGCGCGCGCCAAAAGCGCGGCGGCGGCGGGAATCGGCGAGGCGTTGCCCACCGCCACGTGCCGGCATCCGGCGACGCGGCGGGCGAGGGCGGCGATCACAAGCTCGCGGGGCGAAGCCGCGGTCATGCCGCCGCGCCGAGCGCGCCCTTGAGATACAGGGCGAAGCCCCCATCGGTGCGCGCGGCCGCGGCCTAGCGCGCCAGCTCGGAGTCGTCGGCCGGGT
>JBQTIS010000582.1:0-2830 GCA_052387895.1 Rhodospirillales bacterium
GGAAACCCCCCCCGGCGGGCCGTAGCCCGGCGGGGGGGCGCTCCCCCCCCCCGCCCCGGGGGCCGGGGGGGCCGGGGCGCCGGCCGGCGGGCCGCCGCCCGCGCCCCCCGGCGGAGCGCTTGGTGGAAGGCGCAACAGGCGCGACACTCCCGGCGGTGGCCTGGAAAACGCTTCTCTCAACGACCCGCCGGTAGGATCGTAAATTGCTATGGCCTTCCGGATTTCTTCTATAAGCTCCGGGCTGGCCTTCAAAAGAAACGTGTACGTGAGCTCCGTGCGAGTAAACGCCTCGTAGTCCACCGGCGGCAGCCGCGTCATCGCCGGTTGGCGGCTGCCGTCGCTGTCGGTCGCGAGGGCCGCGCCGGCCCCGAGCAGCGCGGCCGTGGACGCAGCCAGCGCCGCGATCAGCATGTTGCGGGTCATCGCTCGCCTCCCGTTACTTGGTCTCGGGCTGCATCGACACCGGCAGCCGGCGCTTCAGCATCGCGTCGAACACCACCGCCTCGAACGACCGGGGGTGGCGCTCCAGCAGCTCCATCAAACGCCAGTTCGCCGCGATCCCGCGTCCGCGCTGTTCTTCGAGCGCGATCCACAGGGCCAGCGCCCGCGGCCGCAGGGCCTCGACGGCGTAGGCCGCTTTCAAAGCCGCCGCGGCCGCGTCGTACTGCGAGGCCTCGATCGCGGCGTGGCCGATCAAGAGGTTGACGTCGGCGCGGTCGGGGTTGGCGCCAAGGAACGACTCGAACTTGGCCTTGGCGTCGGCTGGGCGGTTCGCGGCCAACAGCGCCAGGCCCCATTCGCGGTCGAGCTCGCGGTGCTTGCCGCCGGCCCGGGCGTAGGCCTCGAACGCGCGCGCCGCCTCGGCGCCCTGGCCGAGCCGGGTCATGGCCGCGGCGCGCACGAACGCCGCGCGCCCGTCGCGCCGGGCCGCGCGCAGGCGGTCGGTCGCGGCCTTCAGCGCGCCTTCATGGCGCCCGGCCGCCAGTTCCCTGGCGGCGAAGGCGCCGAGCTCGGGCGAGGCGGGCGGCGGCGCCTGCGCGCCGGCCGGCATGGCCCACAACGCCGCGGCCATCAGCCCGGCGGCGCAAAGACCGCGATTTTTCATCATGGCTGCCCCCTCATGCGCGTTTCAATGCATCGAGAATCGAGCAGGTCGCGGCAATGCTATATCCGCCGGCTGTGGGCGGCAAGTCGCGCCCGGCCAATGAAGCCGCGATCGGCGCGGCCTACATCCAGCCCGCCTTGATCAGGCCGTCCTCGATCCGCCGGGCGTATTGCGGATCGCGGAACGGCAGCCGGCCGCTATAGGCGTCGCGCTCGACGTCGGGCTCGCGCCGGCGGATCTCGGCCAGCTCCTGCGCGGCCTCGTCCTTGCGGCCGAGCTGCCCCAGGCTCGCGGCCAGCATCTGGTGGCCCATCCAGTAGATCGGGTTCATGGTCACGGCGCGGCGCGCGATGTCCTCGGCCCGGTCGTAGGCGCCGAGCTGGTAGTGCGCGACCGAGAGCGCCGGCAAACAGCGCGCGAGCGTGCGGTCGTTGGGCCTGAGGCGCAGCGAATGCGTCACCGTCTTCAGCGCCTCGTCGAATTCGCCGACGCAGTCCAGCGCGTAGCCCAGCACCGAATAGGCCTGCGCCAGGCTCGGGTTCAGCTCCAGCGCCCGGCGCGTCTCGACGATCGCGTTGTCGTGCTGGCGCAGCCACAGCGACACCTGGCCCAGATACATGTGCGCCCGGGCGTCCTTGTCGTCGAGCGCGACCGCACGGCGCGCGAACTCTTGCGCGCTTCGCAGGGTCGCGGCGCCGTCCGCGCTCCAGCGCATCTGCGCCGCCCAGTACTTGGTGTAGGCCATGCTGGCATAGGCCGGCGCGTAGTCCGGGTCGGCGTCGATGGCGGCGGCGAAAAGGCGTTGGGCCTCCTCGGCGTCCTTGGGCGTGAAGCGGTTGTGGTGCCAGTTGCCGCGCTGCACCAGGTCGTAGGCCGCGAGGCTCGGCCTGCCGGCGCGGGCCGCGCGGCGCTCCTCGACTTCGCGCAGCTCCGGCTCCACCGCGGCGGCGATGCTGGCGGTGATCTCGTCCTGGATCGCGAACACGTCGCCGACGCTGCGGTCGTAGCGGCCGGACCAGATCTGGTGCCCGGACTCCGCGTCGATCAGTTGCGCCGAAACGCGCAGGCGGTCTCCCGATTTCCGCACGCTGCCCTCGACCACGTAGCGCGCGCCCAGCTCGCGGCCCGCCTGCTTGACGTCGACCGCGCGGCCCTTGTAGGCGAACGACGAATTGCGCGCGATCACCGGAAACCGGCACCAGCCCGAGACCGCGGCGATCAGGTCCTCGCTGATGCCGTCGGCGAAGTATTCGTGCGCCGCGTCGCCGCTCATGTTGGCGAAGGGCAGCACGGCGAAGGTCGGGCGGTCGCCGAAGCTGGGCAGCGCGGCGCCAGCCCCGGCCGGCGCGTCGGGCCGGTCGAGCCGCACGCGGAAGGCGCGCACGGGCCGCGCGATGTTCTTCAAGGCCCGCTCGCCCATGTCCTCGAATTCGAACGGAACGTGCCCGGCCGCGTCCTCGCGCACGCGGGCCGAAACGCAGATGCCGCCGGGATCGGCGATCGCCTCGAGCCGCGCCGCCACGTTGACCCCGTCGCCGTAGATGTCGCCGCCGTCGACGATCACGTCGCCCACGTTGATGCCGAGCCTGAACGCCACGCGCTGGTCCTCGGGCGCGGCGCGGTTGCGCTCGTCCAGGGCGCGCTGCACCTCGGCGGCGCAGCGCACCGCGTCCACCACGCTGTCGAAAGCGGCCAGCAATCCGTCGCCGGTGTCCTTGACGATGC
>JBQTIS010000583.1:0-6490 GCA_052387895.1 Rhodospirillales bacterium
GGCGACGACGGGCGCGTGCCGTTGCGCGTGGTGTTCGACGAGGGCCACCACTTGTTCGACGCGGCCGACGGCGCGTTCTCAGCCGACCTGACGGGGCAGGAGGGGGCCGAGCTGCGCCGCTGGCTCCTGGGGGCGGAAACGCGCTCGAGCCGCGCCCGGGGACTCAAGCGCCGGATCGAGGACCTAGTCGCCGGCGACGAAAAGGCCGTTGCCGCCATCGACGCGCTCCAGATCGCGGCCCGCGCGCTGCCGGGCGAGGGCTGGACGGGGCGGGTGGGCGAGGGGCGCCCGCACGGCGCGGCCGAGAAGTTCCTGGCCCTGGTGCGCCAGCAGGTGCGCGCGCGCTCGGCCGACGCGGCTGCCATGCAGTCGCTGGAATGCGATACCGCGCAACCGGTCGAAGGGTTGCTTGCCGCCGCCGCCGAGCTCGACCGGCAATTGGAGCGGATCGTCCTGCCGCTCCAGCTCTTGCGCGCCTGCCTGGCAGCGAAACTCGACGACGAGGCGGCCGAGCTCGACGGTAACACGCGGCTTCGGATCGAGGCGTTGACGCGCGCCATCCAGCGCCGCGGCGAGGACGCCTTGAAGGCGTGGCAGGGCATGCTGCGCGCGCTCGAATCGGGCACGCCGCCCGAGTTCGTGGACTGGTTCTCGATCGAGCGGCTGGACGGGCGCGACTTCGACGTGGGCATGCACCGGCACTGGGTCGATCCCATGCTGCCGTTCGCCAAGCTGGTCGCCGAGCGTGCGCACGGCCTGGCCGTCACCTCGGCCACGCTGACCGACGGCTCGGGCGACGTCGAGGCGGATTGGCGGGCGGCCGAGGCGCGCACCGGCGCGCGCCACCTGCCCAAGCCCGCGATCCGCGCCGCCGTGCCGTCGCCGTTCGACTACCAGCGGCTCACGCGCGTTTTCATCGTCACCGACGTCGAGAAGAACGATATGGCGCAGATCGCCGCGGCCTATCGCGAGCTGTTCCTGGCCTCGGGCGGCGGGGCGCTGGGCCTGTTCACCGCGATCGCGCGGCTGCGCGAGGCGCACAAGCGGCTGGCGGGTCCGATCGAGCAGGCGGGCCTGCCGCTCTACGCCCAGCATGTCGACGGCATGGACGTGGCGACGCTGATCGACATATTGCGCGCCGAGGGCAACGCCTGCCTGCTCGGCACCGACGCGGTGCGCGATGGGGTCGACGTGCCGGGCCGGGCGCTGCGGCTGATCGTGTTCGACCGCGTGCCCTGGCCCCGGCCCGACATCATGCACAAGGCGCGGCGCGCCGCTTTCGGCCAGCGCACCTACGACGACATGATCACGCGCCTCAGGCTCAAGCAGGCGTTCGGGCGGCTGGTGCGCCGGGCCGACGATATCGGCGTGTTCGTACTCTTGGATCGCGCCATGCCCACGCGCCTGTTCGGAGCGTTCCCGCCCGGGGTGGAGCCCAGGCGGCTCGGCCTGGCCCAGGCCGTGGCCGAAACGCGGGCGTTTCTCCTTGGCCCCCCAACGGCTTAGGCTCTCGCGGCGGATGCGGAATCGGGGGCCGGCCATGCGGACGGCGCGCTTGCCGCTTGGGGCGCGGCGCCGCTAACTTGGCCCGGATGACCAGCGCCGCCGACACGATCGCGCCCGGCCCCGTCCCATCCGGGCGCGACGATTTGCGGGTGATCGGCGTCATCGGCGCGGCGCATTTCACCAGCCATTTCTTCCAGATGTCGATCCCGGCGCTGTTCTTCGTGCTGAAGGACGCGTTCGACGTCGGCTACACCGAGCTCGGCCTGCTGATGACCGTGTTCTACGGCGTCTCGGGCCTGGGCCAGCCCATCGCGGGCTTCGTGGTCGACCGCATCGGCGCGCGCGCGGTCTTGACCGGCGGCCTGGTGCTGCTCGGCGCCGCGATGCTGGCGATCGCCATGGCGCCGACGTATTGGGTGGTGCTGGCGCTGATGCCGCTGGCCGGCGTCGGCAACTGCGTATTCCATCCCGCCGACTATTCCATCCTGTCGGCCTCGGTGTCGCCCCGGCGCATGGGCCGCGCCTTCAGCGTGCACGCGCTCGGCGGCACCATGGGCTATGTCGTGGCGCCGCTGAGCATGGTGGGACTCGACGCCGTGCTGGGCTGGCGGCTGGCGCTGACCGCGATCGCGTGCTTTGGCCTTGCCGCCGCGCTCGCGGTGCATCTCCATCGCGACACGCTGCGCGAGGATCGCGCCGGCGCGGGCGGGACGCATGGCGGGCCCGAGCGTCCGCTTGAATCGGGCGCGGTCGCGACTCTGCGCCTGCTGCTGTCGCCGCCGATGCTGCTGTGCTTCGCCTATTTCGCCTTCCTCGCCAGCGCAGGCACCGCGCTGCAAGGGTTCCTGGCGCCGTCGATGTTCGAGCTGCACGCCATTCCGATCGCGGCTGGCTTAAGCGCTCTCACCGCCTATCTGTTGGGCCAAGCCTGCGGCATTCTCGCCGGCGGCTATACCGCCGACCGGTTCCGCCGCCACGACCTGCTGGTGGCGATCGGGCTCACCGGCTCGGCGTCGCTGGTTCTGTCGGCCGGACTCTGGGCCGAGTCGGCCTTCGCGCTCACTGCGCTGCTGGCGATGGCGGGATTCATGGCGGGCTCGGCCCAGGCCTCGCGCGACATGCTGGTGCGCTCGGCCACGCCCAAGGGCGCCTCGGGCAAGGTGTTCGGCTTCGTCTATTCCGGGCTCGATCTCGGCTCCACCGCCTCGCCGTTCCTGGCCGGGTATCTGCTCGACCGCGGCATGCCGCTGGCGGTGATTTTCCTCATCGCCGCCGGGCAGGCGCTGGCGATGACGACCGCCCTGGGCCTGGGAAGACGCCGGCGCGCGCTCCAACCCGCTCCAGCGGAATGACTTCCTAACCCACGCCCAACGCCACCAACAGGGCCGAGACCGTCAACACCGACAGCACGGTCGACAAAAGGATCGCCGTGGTCGCGCGCCGCACATAGACGCCGTATTTCTGCGCCACCACGAACAGCGTGGTGCCCACGGGCAGCGCCGCCAGGATCACCGCCGACTTGGCCCAGACCGGCTCCATCGCCAGGGCGTGGAACGCCAGCACATAGGTAAGGGCGGGCTGCGCCAACAGCTTCAACACGCAAATCCACGCCGCTTCCCTGACGTCGCCGGCGATCGGCTTGCCGACCAGGAACAGGCCGATGGCGAACAGCGCGCACGGGCTGGCGGCCGAGCCCACCAGGGTGCAGAAATTGTCGATCGCCGCCGGCAGCCCGATGCCCGCGACCGACAGCGCGATGCCGGCGAACGGCGCCAGCACCAGCGGGCTTTTCAGCGCCGCCAGCATCGCGTCGCGCGCCACGGCGGCCAGGCTCTTGCCGCCGCCGCGGCCGATGTCGAGTTCGACCAGCACCGTGGCGACGCCGATCACGATGCTGCCGTTGATGATCGCGGTGATGATCGCCGGCGGCATTCCCGGCTGGCCGAACGCGGTCAGCAGCAGCGGAATTCCCATGTAGCCGGTGTTGCCGAAGATCGACGACAGCCCATGCAGCGACACCGAGGCCAGCCGGTCGGGAAACGCGATCCGCGCGACGGCAACGGCCAATGCGAAGGTAACAATCGCGCCGCCGCCATAGGCGATGATGAACGGCCAATGCAGGATATCCGTCATCGGCGCCTTGGCCGTGACCAGGAAGAACAGCGGCGGCAGGGCGACGTAATAGACGAACCGATTCAGCGCCTCGCTCGACGCCTCGCCCAAAAGCCCGACGCGGCCGGTCAGCCAGCCGCTGGCGACGATGGCGAAGACCGGAAAGGCGACGTCGACGATCGCCTGCATCGCCGGTTAATTCTTCGCCCCGGCCGCTTTCGCGGCCACGCGGGCGTTGAATGCGTCCCACCGCACCACGGCGCGGCGGTGCCGTCCGCGCGCGATCTCCTCCATCTCGTCGCGCAGCGCGACCGAGAAATCCACGCGCCGGCCCTCGACCGCCTCGACTTTCGCCTCCACGGTCACTTCCATGCCGGGCGGGGTGGCGGCGGTGTGCGATACGTCGACATGGAGGCCGAGGCTGCCTTCGCCGGGATCGAGCTGCGGGCGCAACAGCCCCACGCACGCCCATTCCAGCAGCCCGACCATGAAGCCGGTGGCGAACACGCGCGGCATTTCCTGGAAGCTCGCGGCTTCGGGATAGAGATTGGGAACGGTCTTGGCGTCGGTGACGGCGAAGCGGTGCGCGTGCGTCAGGCCGGGCTTGAGCGTCGGCTTCATGCGTGAATCGCCCGGCCCGCGACCGCCAGCGCGGCCTCTTTCACGGCTTCGCTCAGGCCGGGGTGCCCATGGCAGGTCCGCGCGATGTCCTCGGCCGCGGCCTTGTACTCCATGCCCAGCACGACTTCCTGGATCAGCGTGCCGGCGTCGGGGCCGACGATGTGCGCGCCCAGCACCCGGTCGGTGGCGGCGTCGGCCAGGATCTTCACCAGCCCTTCGGTCGTGGCGTTGCAGCGCGCGCGGCTGTTTGCCGAGAACGGAAACTTGCCGACCCGGTATTGCGCGCCCGCGGCCTTCAGGTCTTCCTCGGTCTTGCCGACCATCGCCGCCTCGGGCCAAGTATAGACCACGCCGGGAATCGCGTCGTAGTCGATATGCCCGGACTGGCCGGCGACGATCTCGGCGCACACCACGCCCTCGTCCTCGGCCTTGTGCGCCAGCATCGGGCCGCGGATCGCGTCGCCGATGGCGTAGATGCCCTTGACGG
Source organism: Rhodospirillales bacterium (assembly GCA_052387895.1). GTDB lineage: Bacteria > Pseudomonadota > Alphaproteobacteria > JAEULC01 > JAEULC01 > JAEULC01. The sequence continues at coordinate 4,727 of JBQTIS010000583.1, forward strand.
CGGTCTGGAAACGCGCGTCCACCTCGATGCGGCCGCGCGCGTCGCGCTTCACCCCCGCCGCGTCCAGGCCCAGGCCTTCGGTGTAGGCGCGCCGTCCGATCGAAACCAGCGCCACGTCGGCATCCAGCGTCTGCTGGCCGCCGCCGCCCCTGGAATCCGCCGCGGCCGGCTCCAGCGTCAAAACGACGCCCGACTTGCCTGGCCCGGCCGCCGTCACCTTGGTTCCCAGTACGAACTTCAGGCCCTGGCGGGCGAGGATGCGCTGGAACTGCTGGGCGATCTCGCCGTCCATGCCCGGCGCGATGCGCGGCAGGAATTCGACCACCGTGACCTCGGCCCCCAGGCGCTTCCACACCGAGCCCAGCTCGAGCCCGATATACCCGGCGCCGATCACCACGAGATGCTTCGGCACCTCGGGCAGCGACAGCGCGCCGGTGGAGCTCACGATGCGCTTCTCGTCGATCTCGACGCCCGCAAGCGGCATCGATTCCGACCCCGTGGCGACGACGACGTTCTTCGCTTCCAGCGTCCGTCCGCCGCCCGCGTTGAGCTTCACCGCCACCATGCCGGGCGCCGCGATGGTCGCCGCGCCCGCCACATGGTCCACCTTGTTCTTCTTGAACAGGAACTCGATGCCCTTGGTGAGGTCGCCCACCACCTTGTCCTTGCGCGCCATCATGGCCTTGAGGTCGAGCTCGACGGCGCCGAGCCTGACGCCGTGCAGCGCCAAATGGTGCTTGGCCTCCTCGTACTTTTCAGAGGATTGCAGCAGCGCCTTCGAGGGGATGCAACCGATGTTGAGGCAGGTGCCGCCCAGGCTGGCGCGCTTTTCCACGCAGGCGACTTTAAGGCCGAGCTGCGCCGCGCGAATCGCCGCGACATAGCCGCCGGGACCGCCGCCGATGACGACGACGTCGTAGGAATTTTCGCTCATGACACTTCGCATTTCGGTTGAATGCGCGCGACCTTGCCTGATCCGACGCAGGCAGGCAACCCCGCGGCCCGGGGCGGCATCGTTGCCCGAATAATGCCATCATTCTGGGCGAGTTTCCCCGCTCCTTCGAGGAGACACCGGGAGCTTCGACCATGGCTTTGGGAAAGTGGTTCCGTGGGGCATCCGCCGCTCCAGCCGAGCCGGCCAGGGAATACGCGGTGGCCAAGCCGGACGCGGAATGGCGCCGCCAGCTCGACGCCGAGCGATACCGCGTGCTGCGCGAGCACGGCACCGAGCGCCCGTTCACAAGCCCGCTGAACCAGGAAAAGCGCCCGGGCATGTTCGTGTGCGCGGGCTGCGGCCAGGACGTGTTCGACGCCGCCGCCAAGTTCGACAGCGGCACGGGCTGGCCCAGCTTCCACACCCCGGTCGCGGGCGGCGTCGAGACCGCGGACGACCATTCCTTCCTGATGCGCCGGGTCGAGGTGCATTGCGCGCGCTGCGGCGGGCATCTGGGCCACGTGTTCGACGACGGGCCCAGGCCCACGGGCAAGCGCTACTGCATCAACGGCGTGTCGCTCGACTTCCGCGCCGGCGGCGAAAAGGCCGGCGGCTGAACCTTCTTTTCAACCCCCTGGGAGAACATCGAATGATCGCGAGCAGAATCGCAAGCGGAGTCGTCGTGGCAGCCGCGCTGGCCCTGGCCCAACCGGCTGCGGCCGAGGGCGTGCGGATCGGCGTGCTGGAATGCACGGTTTCCAGCGGCTTCGGCTTCGTCCTCGGCTCCAGCAGGGACGTCGCTTGCGTCTATCTGCCGGCCAAGGGCGGCA
>JBQTIS010000584.1:0-4122 GCA_052387895.1 Rhodospirillales bacterium
GTTCTTCTTGAACAGCGACTCCGCGACACCCAGGTCCGCGACCGCGACGCGATAGCCCGCGAACGCCGGGCTGTCCGTGGGCCCGCCGAACGCCATGCCGGGGTAGCGCGAAGCGACTCCAGCCGGATCGAGAAGGGTGAGGCGTCCCGCGCCCATGCGCACGTCGAGCCGCTCCTTGCCCGCGCGCACCGCCTCGGCTCCCTGCAGCTTGCCGAAGAAATCCGCGAACGCGGCCGGATCGGGCGCGCGCATCACGACCTCGGTCACGCCTAGCGCGCCGTTCGCGTGTTTCTGGTATTCGGGTTTCCAGAAATGCTGGGGCGCGTGCTGCTGGCAGGTGAAGAACCCGGCCTCGGGCATGCGCCGGTCGGTGGCGAAGCAGGTGGTGAAGGCGACCGTGGCCGTGTTGCCGTCGGGCAGCCGGGCCTGGCGCTCGAAACGGAACGGCGGGTAGGTGTCGAGCCCGGCCCGCGCGAACGCCGCGTGGTCCGCTTTCGCGTCTTGGGTCTGCAACACCAGCATCGAGAAACCTTCACGTTTTTCCAGGAAACTGGCGTTGAACCAGCCGAAGCCGAATTCGCCCGGCTTGGGCGGCGCGATCTTCCCGGGCTCCACCACCGCCAGGATTTCGAGGAAATTGCCTTGCATTTGCGCCAGCGACTTGCCCGTGCCCCAGGGATGCAGCGCCCGGGGCGTGAGCGTGAAGCCGAGGCGCGCGTAGAACGCGCGCGCCGCGTCGAGATCGCGCACGCACAGCACGAGATGGTCGATGGCGCGGTTCATGCCCCGGTTCATGGCAGGCCGGTTGTAGGGTCGGCCCCGGGCTTGCGTCAAACCGCGCCGCGCGGGGCGCCGATCGAGTCGCACGCGAACGTGAGCGCCCGGGCGCAGTCCTGCGCCCAAGGGCTTCTTGACAGTTTTGGTACGGAAGCCGGAGAGTATCCGCACGCGCGCCAACCGGGCGTTTCGCGCAACCACGCCTAGAACAAGGGGAGAAATCGATGAAATTCAGGTGGATGTATCTGGCGCCGGCGACGGCGCTGGCGGTCGCCTTGCCGGTCGGCCTGGCGTCGGGCCAGTCGGCGATGGACAAGCTGATCGCCGAGGCCAAGAAGGAAGGCATGCTGACCACGATCGCCCTGCCGCACGACTGGTGCGGCTACGGCGCGCTGATCGCCAGCTACAAGCAGAAATACGGCCTGAAGGTCAACGAGCTCAATCCCGACGCCGGTTCGGGCGACGAGATCGAGGCGATCAAGGCCAACAAGGGCAACAAGGGACCGCAGGCGCCCGACGTGATCGACGTCGGCCTGTCGTTCGGCCCGTCGGCCAAGAAAGAAGGCCTGCTGGCGCCCTACAAGGTGGCGACCTGGGATTCGATCCCCAACGACGCCAAGGACGCCGAGGGCTACTGGTACGGCGACCATTACGGCGTGCTGACGTTCCAGATCAACGCCGACATCGTGAAGAAGATCCCGCAGGACTGGAGCGACCTGCTGGCGGGCGACTACAAGAACGCGGTGGCGCTGGCGGGCGATCCGCGCGCCTCCTCGCAGGCGATCCAGGGGGTCTACGCCGCCGGCCTGTCGCTGGCCAAGGGCGACGCGGCCAAGGCCGGCGCCGAGGGCCTGAAGTTCTTCGCCGAGCTCAACAAGAAGGGCAACTTCGTGCCGGTGATCGGCAAGGCGGCCTCGTTCGCGCAAGGCGCCACGCCGATCGTCATCCGCTGGGACTACAACGCGCTGGCCGACCGCGACACGCTGAAGGGCAACCCCAAGGTCGAGGTGGTGGTGCCCAAGACCGGCGTGGTGGCGGGCGTGTACGTGCAGGCGATCAGCGCCTACGCGCCGCACCCCAACGCCGCCAAGCTGTGGATGGAGCACCTGTATTCCGACGAAGGACAGATCGCGTGGCTGAAGGGCTATTGCCATCCCATCCGCTTCAACGACCTGGTGAAGAAGGGCAAGGTGCCGGCCGATCTTCTGGCCAAGCTGCCGCCGGCGGCTTCCTACGAGAAGGCCGTGTTCCCGACGCTGGACCAGCAGGCCGCGGCCAAGGAAGTGATCACCAAGCAGTGGGACACCGTGGTCGGCGCCAACGTGAAGTAGCGCCGCCCGTCGTCCACGCAAGGCTGGGGCCCGAACGCCTCCCTCGCTCGCGAGCGGGGGAGGCGTTCGGCTATCATGCCAGCCGTGACCGCCGCAATGACCGACCCAGCGCCCGCCGATCCCAACCGACCCGCCCGCCGGCCGATCCTCGGCCAGACCGGCTGGGCCTGGGTCGGCATCGCGCCGTTCTTCGTTTTCGCCCTGATGTTCCTGATCTTGCCGACCTCGTATCTCGTGGTCGGCGCGTTCCAAGACGCCGAGGGGCATTTCACGCTCCAGAACCTCGCCAACCTGGCCCAGCCCTCGATCGTCGCGGCCTATTGGATCAGCATCAAGGTCAGCGCCGCGTCGGCCGCGGGCGGCGCGCTGATCGGGTTCTTCCTGGCCTGGGCCATCACCGTGGGCGGCCTGCCGCGTTTCTTCAGGCCCATGGTCACCACCTTCTCGGGCGTGGCGTCCAACTTCGCCGGCCTGCCGCTGGCCTTCGCGTTCCTGGCGACGCTGGGGCGCGCCGGGCTGGTCACCGTGCTGCTGGTCAAGTTCTTCGACTTCAACATCTACAGCACCGGGTTCAACCTGCTCAGCTTCTGGGGCCTGGTGCTGACCTATCTGTATTTCCAGATTCCGCTGATGGTGCTGATCCTGACCCCCGCCTTCGACGGGCTGAAAAAGGAATGGCGCGAGGCCTCGGCCAATCTCGGCGCCAGCACCTGGCAGTACTGGCGCTACATCGCGCTGCCCGTGCTGTGGCCCAGCATTCTCGGCACCACGCTGCTGCTGTTCGCCAACGCCTTCGGCGCGGTGGCCACGGCCTACGGCCTCACAGGCAGCTCGCTCAACATCGTCACCATCCTCTTGTTCGCGCAGATCAGGGGCGACGTGCTGCACGACCAGAACCTGGGCTACGCGCTCGCGCTGGGCATGATCCTGATCACGGGGCTGTCGAACGGCGCCTATATCTGGCTGCGCCAGCGCGGCGAGCGGTGGCTGAGATGACCCGCGCGCGCCTGGGCCCGTGGATCGCGCTCATGCTGGGCGCGGTCTATTTCCTGGTGCCGCTGATCGGCACGTTCGAGTTTTCGCTGCGCATGCGCCGCGGGGTGTACAGCCTGGACGCCTATTGGGTGGTGCTGGCCGACCCGCGCTTCCAGGCGACGTTCCTCTATTCCACCGCTTTGGCGCTGGCCACCATCGTCGTGGGCGTGCTGCTGGTGGTGCCGACCGCCTATTTCATCCAGCTGCGCCTGCCGAAGCTGAGGCCGCTGGTCGAGTTCATCACCCTTCTGCCGCTGGTGATTCCCGCCATCGTCATCGTGTTCGGATACCTGCGCATCTACAACTCGTCCTCGCCGATTCCGCTGACCGCGCACGAGACCTCGACCGACCTTTTGCTGACCTTCAGCTACGTGACGCTCGCCTTGCCCTATATGTACCGCGCGGTCGACACCGGCTTGCGCTCGATCGACGTGCGCACGCTGACCGAGGCGGCCGAAAGCCTGGGCGCGGGCTGGCCCACCATCCTGTTCCGCGTGATCCTGCCGAACGTGCGCGCGGCGGTGCTGTCGGGCGCGTTCCTGACCTTCGCCATCGTGATCGGCGAGTTCACCATGGCCGCGCTGCTCGACCGCCCGGCGTTCGGGCCGTATTTGCAATTGATCGGCGCCAACCGCGCCTACGAGCCCTCGGCGCTGGCGGTGATCGCCTTCATCGTCACCTGGGGCTGCATGGGCCTCATCAACCTGTTCGGCGGGGCGCGCCAAATGGCGCCGCCGAAATAGCGCCGGGAACCGGGGGCAAGGCGGCATGGCGTTCCTCGAGATCGACGGCCTGCGCAAGAGCTTCGGCCAACTCGCCGTGGTGGAGAACTTCGCGCTCAAGGTCGAGAAGGGCGAGTTCGTCTCGTTCCTCGGGCCCTCGGGCTGCGGCAAGACCACGACGCTGAGGATGGTCGCGGGCTTCGAGCAACCGAGCGCGGGCACGATCCGCATCGCGGGCAACGACGTGACGCACGCAC
>JBQTIS010000585.1:0-2892 GCA_052387895.1 Rhodospirillales bacterium
GTCGCGCCCGACCAGTTGCCGCATCAGGCGGTGGCCGAGATCCTCGAGGTCGTGCAGACGGTCGCGCAAATAGGGATCGGTCGAGCGCAGCATGCGCGCGCGGGTATCCGACTGCACGCGCTCGACCGCGGCTTCCGCGGTCAGGCCGGTCATCACCGCCTCGGTGAGGCGGTGCTGCCAGCCGCGGTCGTAGGCGAACATGCGATAGGCCTCGAGCACGTCGCGGTGCTCGCCCGAGGAGGCGAGATCCGCCGAGGCCATCATCCGGTCCAGCGCGTCGTGCAGGCCCCGCACCGCCTCGCGCAGGCGCTTGAGCTCCGCCTCGGGGTCCTCGGCCACCACCCGCTTGATCATGATCGAGGGCTGGTGCAGCACCGCGCGGCCCAGCGCGATGCCGCCGCAAATCCTGATGCCGGTCAGCCGCAGCGGCAGGGCCGGGCCCGCGCTTAGGCCTGGCGGCGCGCGCGAGACCAGCTCGCCCGCCGCCACCAGCTCGGCCAGCACCATGGCGATGGTCTCCAGCGCCTCGACCTCTTCCTCGGCGTATTGGCGCTGGGTGCGGTTCTGCACCACCAGCACGCCCTGCACGCGTCCCTCGCGCAGGATCGGAACGCCCATCAGGGAGTGGAAGATCTCCTCGCCGGTCTCGGGCCGGTAGGCGAAGTTGGGATGCGACGGGGCGTCGGACAGCGCCAGCGGCCGCGCCTGCGCGGCGATGTCGCCGACCAGCCCCTCGCCGATCCTGAGCGTGGTGCGGTGCACGGCCTCGCGCCTGAGGCCCTCGGTGGCGCACAGCTCCAACACATCGCCGGCGCGGCGCACATAGGCCGAGCACACCTCGGCCACCATCTCGGCGGCGATGATCTTGACGATGCGGTCGAGCCGGTCCTGCGCCGCGCCGGCGCCGGCCATGATGTCGCGCAAACGCCGCAGCAACTGCCGCGACGCGCCGCCCCATGCGCCCGGCTGGGCCATCGCGGCGCTAGCGGACCGCGAGCGGGGCGGCCGCTTCGGCCTGGCGCGCCAACGACTCCACCGCCTGGCCCACCAGCTCGTCGACGATCTGTTTCGTGGTCTGCTCGCGCGTGACCATCCCCACGCTCTGGCCGGCCATGATCGAGCCGTGCTCGATGTCGCCGTCGATCACCGCGCGGCGCAGCGCGCCGGCCCAGAAATGCTCGATCTCGAGCTGCGCCTGCTTCATGTCGAGCTCGCCCGAATCGACCCGGGCGATGGTCTTGCGCTGCATCTCGATGAAGCGCTCGGTCGCCTTGTTGGCGAGCGCGCGCACCGGGATCACCGGAAAGCGCGGGTCGACCTGCACGCTGATCGCCGCGTCGCGCGCGGCGGCGCGGATGAAGGCCTGCTTGAAGCGGGGGTGCGCGATGGATTCCGTGGCGCAGACGAAGCGCGTGCCGAGCTGGCAGCCCGCCGCGCCCATCTCGAGGTACGCGACGATCGCCTCGCCCCGGCCGATGCCGCCGGCCACGAACACCGGCACCTCGCGGATCACGGGCAGGATTTCCTGGGCCAGCACGCCGGTCGAGACCGGCCCGACATGCCCGCCGGCCTCGTGGCCCTCGATCACCAGCGCGTCGGCGCCCGACTTCAGGAGCTTCCGCGCGATCACCAGGGCGGGCGCGAAGCACACGCATTTCGCGCCGCCGCCCCTGACGCGCTTGATCGCCTCGCGCGTCGGCACGCCGCCCGCCAGCACGACGTGGCCCACGCGCAAGGCCAGGCAGGCGTCGATCAGCTCCAGAAGCTGCGGGTGCATGGTGATGAGGTTCACGCCGAACGGCTTGTCGGTCAGCGCCTGGGCGCCGCCGATCTCGGCCGCGAGCTGCTGCGGGTTCATGGAGCCCGAGGCGATCACCCCGAACCCGCCGGCGTTCGAGATCGCGGCGACCAGGTGCCGCTCGCTGACCCAGGTCATGGCCCCGCCCATGATGGCCGCGTCCACGCCCAGGAACGCGCGGCCGCGCCGCCACAGCCGGTCGAGCCGGGCGCGGGGCTCGGGAAGGCTCATCGCTTAGGCCGCGTCCAGGTCGTAGGCGCTGTGCAGCGCGCGCAAGGCCAGCTCGGTGTACTCGTCGGCGATCAGCACGCTCACCTTGATCTCGGAGGTCGAGATCACCTGGATGTTGATGCCCTTCTCGGCCAGGGTCTTGAACATGAGCTGCGCCACGCCGGTATGGCTGCGCATGCCGACGCCGATCACCGACACCTTGACCACGTTGGGGTCGGGCGCCAGCGCCTTGTAGCCCAGGTCCTTCTGCTTGCCCTTCAAGGCCGCGACGGCGCGGTCCAGGTCCGCCTTGGCGACGGTGAAGGTGATGTCGGTGTGGCCCTCGGCCGACACGTTCTGCACGATCATGTCGACGTTGATCGCCGCGTCCGACAGCGGCCCGAAGATCGCCGCCGCCACGCCCGGGCGGTCCGGAACGCTGGTCAGCGTGATCTTGGCCTCGTCCCGGTTGTAGGCAATGCCGCTGACGACTTCCTGTTCCACGATCTCGTCCTCATCAACCACCAGGGTGCCGGGCCGGTCCACGAAGCTCGACAGCACCTGCGTGCGCACCCGGTATTTCATGGCCAGCTCGACCGAGCGGGTCTGCAGCACCTTGGCCCCCTGCGAGGCCATTTCCAGCATCTCTTCGTAGGTGATCTTATCGAGCTTGCGCGCCTTAGCAACGATGCGCGGGTCGGTCGTGTAGACCCCGTCGACATCCGTGAAGATATCGCAGCGATCGGCCTTCAGCGCGGCCGCGAGCGCGACCGCCGAGGTGTCCGAGCCGCCGCGCCCCAAGGTGGTGATTCGGTTGTCCGGCCCGATTCCCTGGAACCCCGCCACCACGGCCACCTGGCCCTGCTTCATGCGCTCGATCAGGA
>JBQTIS010000586.1:0-15790 GCA_052387895.1 Rhodospirillales bacterium
CTTTGGTTGCTTAAACCGCTTAAAACTCACCAAATGCGTCAAGGATTGGGTTCCTTTCAAACTGAGACACTACCCGGTCCTCCTGCCGTATCAATCAATACAGTGGCGATACAATACGCAGAAAGAACTCCCGGTGCAAGGTTTTTCTGTATTGTCTCGTCGTCGGCGATACATGGCTCTGCCCCAGGGGGTAAACGCGGATGCGGCGATCTGCTAGGATTTTCATGGCCGGAGCCGCCGTTGCGCCGGCTTCGGGATGCACGAGAAACGGGTGACCATGGCCGAGCTTTCACCGCACGAGGTGTTTCCGCTGGGCGAGGACCAGACGCCCTATCGCAAGCTGACCGGCGATTTCGTCGGCCGGGCCAGGTTCGACGGCGAAACCGTGCTGACGGTCCAGCCCCCGGCGCTGACCCTGCTGGCGCAGCAGGCGTTCCACTACATCGCGCATCTGCTGCGGCCCGGGCATCTCAGGCAGCTGCGCGCGATCCTGGACGACCCCGAGGCCTCGGACAACGACCGCTTCGTCGCCTACGACCTGTTGAAGAACGCCAACATCGCCGCCGGCGGCGTTTTGCCGATGTGCCAGGACACCGGCACCGCCATCGTCATGGGCAAGAAGGGGCAGAAGGTGTGGACCTGCTTCGACGACGAGGCCGCCATCGCCGAGGGCGTGTTGCGCACCTACACCCAGGATAATTTGCGCTACAGCCAGGTGGCGCCGGTGACCATGTACGAGGAGGTCAACACCGGCACCAACCTGCCGGCGCAGATCGAGATCTACGCCACGCCCGGCGACGCCTACAAGCTCTTGTTCATCGCCAAGGGCGGCGGCTCGGCCAACAAGACGTTCCTGTACCAGGAAACCAAGGCGCTGTTGAATCCCCAGACGCTGTTGAAGTTCATCGACGCGAAGATGCGCACGCTCGGCACCGCCGCCTGCCCGCCCTATCACCTCGCGATCGTGATCGGCGGCACCTCGGCCGAGCTGACGCTGAAGACCGTCAAGCTCGCCTCGGTGCGCTATCTCGACACCCTGCCCACCAAGGGATCGAAGGCCGGCCACGCCATCCGCGACCGCGAATTGGAGGCCCAGGTGATGGAGCTGGCGCGCAAGTGCGGCATCGGCGCGCAGTTCGGCGGCAAGTATTTCTGCCACGACGTGCGGGTGATCCGCCTGCCGCGCCACGGCGCGTCGTGTCCGGTGGGCATCGGCGTGTCCTGCGCCGCCGACCGCCAGGCCTTGGGCAAGATCACGGGGGAGGGCGTGTTCCTCGAGCAGTTGGAGACCAACCCCGCGCAGTACCTGCCGGAGATCGACGAAAAGCAGCTCGGCGGCGGCGCCGTGGTGCGGATCGACCTTAACCGCCCGATGGGCGAGATTCGCGCGGCGCTGAGCCGCCACCCGATCAAGACCCGCGTGTCGCTGAGCGGGCCGATGATCGTGGCGCGCGACATCGCGCATGCCAAGCTGAAGGAGCGTCTGGACCGGGGCCAGGGCCTGCCCGACTATTTCCGCGACCACCCGGTCTATTACGCCGGGCCCGCCAAGACGCCCAAGGGCTACGCCTCGGGCTCGTTCGGCCCCACCACCGCGGGCCGCATGGACAGCTATGTCGACCAGTTCCAGGCCCAGGGCGCCAGCATGGTGATGCTGGCCAAGGGCAACCGCTCCAAGCAGGTGACCGAGGCCTGCAGGAAGCACGGCGGATTCTATCTGGGCTCGATCGGCGGGCCGGCGGCGCGCCTCGCCCAGGACTGCATCAAGAAGGTCGAGCTGCTGGAGTATCCCGAGCTGGGGATGGAGGCGATCTGGCGCATCGAGGTGGCCGACTTTCCCGCCTTCATCGTGGTCGACGACAAGGGCAACGACTTCTTCGCGAATATCTGAGCGCGGCCCCGCCGCGCCGCCGCGCTCCCATCGCGCGATGCGGGCCGCCCGCTATCGCTTTCTCTGTATACTTTTGCTAGAGTCCGCCTTTCTCGGCATAATCAAGGGGGAGGGTTATGCCCGGCAAGAACATCGTCCTTTTGTCCGACGGCACGGGCAACAGCGCCGCTAGGCAGCAAAAAAGCAATGTTTGGCGCCTGTACCAGGCGCTCGATCTACGCGGCACCGACCAGGTGGCGATGTACGACGACGGCGTCGGCACCTCGACCAACCGGTACCTCGCCATTCTCGGCGGCGCTTTCGGCTTCGGCCTGAAGCGCAACGTGCTGCGGCTCTATACCTATCTGTGCCGCAACTACCGGCCCGGCGACGAAGTATTCGGCTTCGGCTTCAGCCGCGGCGCGTTCACCATCCGCCTGCTGGCCGGCCTGGTGCTGCGCCAGGGACTCGTTACCTACACGACCGAGGAAGACCTGCGTTACAAGGTGAAGGAAGCCTATCGCGCCTATCGCAGCGCCGGATTCCAAGGACCGGACCCGAAGCTGCCAGGCTCGAAGCGAACCGACCAGACGTTCAAACAGCGCGCCGCGGCGGCGTGGCGAAGCGAGAAGCGGCGCACGGCGTGGCCGGCGCTGATCGGCCGGCGGTTGCGAGATTTGATCCTGAAATTCTGGCACAAGCTGCGCGGCCGCGACCCCTATGTCGCGAACGAGGTGCGCGTTGAAACGATCCGTTTCCTCGGCGTGTGGGATACGGTCGACGCCTATGGCCTGCCGGTGGACGAGATGAAGGAAGGCATCGACCGCTTCATCTGGCCGTTGACGTTCGACAATCGGATTCTTTCGCCCCGCGTGCGGCGCGCTTGCCATGCTCTGGCCCTGGACGACGAGCGCACGACCTTCCACCCGGTTTTGTGGAATGAAGTCGAGGAGCGGCGAATGGTCCAGAACGGCGAGGTCGCGGGCGACCGCCTGTCCCAGGTGTGGTTCGCCGGCACGCACGCCAATGTCGGCGGCGGTTACGCCGACGACCGCCTGGCCCACGTGCCCCTGCTGTGGATGATCGCGGAGGCCGAGAAAACCGGCCTGCGGTTCACGCCGCAAGCCGTGGCGAACTTGGCGATCGCGGCGTCGCCGTTCGGCAAACTGTACGACTCGCGCGCCGGGTTCGCCGGCTATTACCGCTATGGGCCGCGGCAAACCTATATGGGCGATCCCGCGATTCTGCCGATGATCCACGAAAGCGCGGTCACGCGCATGGCCGACGGGACCGACCACTACGCGCCGATAGCGCTGACGCGGCGTTTCGTCGTGCTGACGCCCACCGGCGTCGTTCCGGGCAACACCTATTTGCCCGCGCTGACTGCGCCGCCGCATCGCCGGCAGCCGTCGCGCCCCAAGCGCGCCGCCATCCGCCAGGCATGGGACGTCGTGTGGTGGCGGCGGGTGGCGTATTTCACGATCATCGCCATCAGCGTCGGCCTGGTCGCGTTCCCGCTGTTCACGGCCGGCGACGGCCCGACCGCCGGCGACGAACGCTGTGGCGGCGGCGGCAATTGGGTGCTTGCGGTGCTCGGCGGCATCCGGTGCGCGGAATTGGCCGTCTCCGCGATGCTGCGCTCGGTGCTGTCGGTCGTGGGCCTACTGGTTCCCGCCTATACCGACTACTGGATCGACGCCTATGCCCAAAGACCCCTGCTGTTCCTCACCCTGGCGGCCACCCTGTTGGCGGCATGGCTGTGGAGCGCCGATCTGCAGGGCCGCGTGCACGACCGCGTGCGCGCGGCCTGGAAACTCGGCCAGGCGGGCGGCATGAAGGCTTGGACCAGGACCAGCGTGCGGCGGCGCATGAACCTGGCTGTGGTCCTGTTCGTGTTCGCCGTGATGGGACTCGCCAACTGGCCCGAGCTTGCCGACGCGCTGTCGCCGGTCCTGGGACAGGCGCTCAGCAATGTCACCTTCGGCTTCCCGATCCTGATGGTCCTCGTTGTCCCGCTATGGGCTTGGTCGTTTTGGCGCGCGGCCGCCCCCGGCGGCGAATCGGGCCGGTCGGAGTGGGGCCGGCGCGCGGCGCGATTCTTGCGAACCAACCCGATTTCGGTCGCGTTGCACGGATTTTTCGTGCGGTGGGTGCTGCCGGTATTCGGCGCCGGTCTGGTGGTCCTCGCGGCGTTGCTGCTTTGCTTCCTCGCCAACCGCCTGATCGTCAACGCCACCACCGCCAGCGGATTGACGTGCTCCGGTTCAGGAAAAACGTCTTCGGCGGTGACCGAACAACCGCGCCACATCACCTTCGATACAGGAAATCCGTGCCAACAGACCGGCTGGGCGTTGAAACGCGGCGAGACCTACCGGATCGACATCGCGGTCAAGGAGCCGTGGCGGGACGGGACGCTCGCGGAACAAGGCGTGAAGATAGGACCGGCCGGATTCGACACGCCCAGCGGCAACGTCCGCATGTGGCTGGGCATGCTTATGCGGCGGCACCTCTCCGAGAAGTGGTTCGTGCCGATCGCGCGCATCGGCCGGCTGGGCATGGACGAGTATCCACTCGGCCCGCACAGCACGCTGCTCACGGCGCGCGGCGACGGCGAGCTGTTCCTTTACGTCAACGACGCCGCGTTGATCAACCCGCGGCTCGTAACGCTTTTCTACGACAACAACAAGGGCAGCGCGACCGTCACGATCCGCAAGGTGGACGAGCCGGTGCGGCGCTGAAACTTGGCCGGCGGCGTTTCGTCGTTAGCGGTCAAGCCGGCCGAAACGAAAACCGGCCCGCGATCGCTCGCGGGCCGGCGTGGTCTTGCGTCGAGGCGCTTCGCGCGCCTAGTTGGCGAACCGCTCGAATTGGTCCTGCACGAAATAGTTGGCGTTCGGGTCCAGCTTCAGCACGACGCCCTGGCCGCCGGTCTTGCGCGCCTGCATCTCGCAGCGCTCGCGCACGGATTGCGGGCTCAGCTCCGCGCAGGCCCGAAGCTCGGCGATCAGCCGGCGGCCGTCCACGGCGGGCGCGGCGGCGCGCTGCGCCCGCTCGATCGACTGGCGGCGCAACTGCTGCGCTTCGGTCGCGGGCTCGGCGGCGAACCCGGGCGCCGCGGCGCCGAGCGCGGCGGCGGCGAGGCCGGCGTAAAAGGCGTAACGAGTCATTCGTCCGTCTCCTTTTGCATGGTCGGAAACGCAGCAGTGGCGGCGCATTGCGGCGAAATCGTGGTGCCCACATGGCCGCGCCGTGGCTCGCCATCACGACGGCGTGAGGCTATCCTCGGCGCATGACACCCATGCGCGAGCGGCGCCGGTGACCGCAAGCCCCGCGTTCTGCGCGCATCTGGTCGACCTGATGTCGGGGCTGGGCCCGATCTCGGTGCGGCGGATGTTCGGCGGCGCCGGGCTCTACCACCTCGGCGCGATGTTCGCCCTGGTGTTCGACGACACGCTCTATCTGAAGGTCGACGACCTCAACCGCCCGGACTTCGAGGAAGCTGGCATGGGCGCCTTCACCTACGACGCCGGCGGCGGCCCGATCAGCATGTCCTATTACCAAGCGCCGCCCGAGGCGATGGAGGACGGCGAGCTGATGCGCGCCTGGGCGCTGAAGGCGGTCGCGGCGGCGCTGGGCGCGAAGGCCGCGCGCCGCAAGGCGGCGCCGAGGGCGCAAAAGCCCGCGAAGAAACGCGGCAGGCGCCGGGACTGATTCCTAGTTGTTGTGCCGCCGGCGCGATTCGATTTCGATGCGCCGGGTCCATTCCGCCTTGATCTTGGCCCGCACCGCGTCCTCGCAGGCCTTGCGCTCTGCCTCGGGGCGTTGTGCGCACGCCTTGAGCTCGCCGGCGTAGCGGTTCTCCTCGATCGACTGGGCGAACGCGCCGGACCCGAGGGCGAGCGCGGCAAGCGACAAGACGGCGGCGAACCTGGCGCGGCGCATGGATGCGGGCTCCTTTCGGTCGGCGATCCGGGGCTCAAGCGGCCGGCAGGACGATATCGAACGCGCCGGACAGCGTTCCCGCCGCCTGGCCCGCGGCGGGCGCCAGCTCAACGGTGACGGCGCGGCGCGCCTGCGGGTCCAGCGAGCGGTAAAGGAAATCGCGCTCGTTGCCCGCCTCGCCGGCGACGAACATCTGCGTCACCAGCCGCTTGCGCGCGGGCGCCAGAACGGCGAAATGGATATGCGGGGTGCGCCCGGAATAGGGCACCGGGCGGATGGTGCGGAAACGGTAGGCGCCGTCGCCGCCGGTCGTGGCCCGGCCGAATCCCTGGAACCCCTGGTCGCGCGCGCCCCGGTCGCCCGGATGCAGGTAGCGGCCGCCGCTATCGCATTGCCAGATCTCGACCGCGGCGCCCTGGATCGGGCGACCGTCCTGGTCGAGAACTCGCCCGCCGACGAGCACAACCACGCCGCGCGCCCCCGCCCCTTGCCCCACCACGTGCGTCAAATCGCTGTCGGCATCGGCCGGGATCGCCACGGGATAGAACGGGCCTTCGGTCATTTGCGGCGTCGAGGTCAAACCCGCGCCCCAAGCCGGCCGGATCAGCCCGGGAGCGCCGAGGACGGCAAGGCTTGAGGCGGCGAAGGCCAGCATGTCGCGGCGCGTGGAGCATGACGGCATGGGCGGGCTCCCTCGGCAGGTGGGACGGCGCTAAACGCGAGGCCCGCCGATTCAACGCCTGTCGCCGCCCGCTGGCAAATAACGGTTTTGTAATCCCGCGCCGCGCGGTCCGAGCCGCGCGCCTCAATCCGGCCACAAACGCTGCCGGATTGTCGCCATAAAACCCGGGCCCAATGCGCCTTGCCGACCGGGCCGGAGGGGACCGTTAAGGGTCTGTTCACCATCCCTGGCATAGGATCGCAACACGGTTATGAGGCCGCGACGGCGCGGCCGACGACGAGATACCGAGGATGGCCCGATGGAACAGCTCAGCACCGACAGCTTCGCCGCGGTCGCCGCCCCGAACCGGGCGCCCAACACAGATATTGGCGGCGAGATCGGCAGCCCGGCCCTGCGCGGCCTGCTGGCGCATTGGCGGCAGCGCCGCGGCAAGCGGGCGATGCCGGCGCGCGGCGACTTGGCCGAAGAGGTGCTGACGCTGGCCCTCGGCGAGGTGGTCCTGTTCGAGCTGTCCTGCGCCCAGACGCCCCGCGGCGACGCCGGCGCAAGCGCCACGGCGCTGACGGCGGGAATGGCCGCGCCGTTCCACGAGGTGATGCGCCGCGGTCTGCCGATGTACCGCCGCCGCGCCGAGCCCAACGGCGATGTCGAGCGCCTGTTGCTGCCGCTGTCGCGCGACGGCGTGCGCGTGGACGCCATCCTGGTCGGCGTGCAGCGCCGCCACTGACCGTTCCTCCCCGGGCCTGTCGTTTCCGGCGGCCGCGGCGAAAAGCCGGGCCGCCGATTTTTTTGGCGCAGCGGCGGCCTCATGCCGGCGGCCGGTCCCTGCCCGCACCAGCGCGGTTTGGTTGACAGCCGCGGCGGCGGCCCCTAGAACGGCCCGCGCATGCGCCGTGTGAAATCACCGCTCCCGGCGGAGGGGTGGCCGAGTGGCTGAAGGCGGCGGTTTGCTAAACCGTTGTACGGCTAAAACCGTACCGTAGGTTCGAATCCTATCCCCTCCGCCACCCTACGCCTTCGGCTTCGGGTGGCAGGCCACGAAGTGGACTGACGACCGAAGGCGATTAGGCGTAGGAGTGTCTCCCGAAGCTCCATCAGGAGCGAAGGGAGACCAGCGCCATGTGGTACGTTTATTTTCTCGAACTAGCCAATGGCGAACGGACTCAAACCTAGCTCGGCTGAGATACGGGTAGCAGCGCAAGTGCGCCAGGCGGCCCGAGGGCCCAAGCTTCCGATCTTCGCGGCCGGCGCCGCCCGCCGATGCTTCGGCGAAGCCGGGCGCGGGGCGGGAACGATCCTTCAGTTCGGCGGAATCGGGCCGGTGCGCTCGACGATCAACCTGTAATGCTCGATCCGCCGGTGCTTGGCGAAATCGAACGTGGTCTCTCTGTAGGAGTTGCCCAGGTCGAGGTCGCACCGCGCGACGATCAGCTCGTCGCCGTTGCCGGCGCTGCGCGCGACGATCTCGCCCGTCGGCGCGATGATCACGCTGCCGGCGATCATGTCCACGCCCTCCTCCACGCCGGCCTTCGCCACGCCGACCACCCAGGCGCAGTTCTGGTAGGCGCCGGCCTGCATGCTCAGTTCGTTGTGGAACTGGCCCAGCCGGTCGTGGTCGGGCGCGGCGGGATGGTGCACAGGCGTGTTGTAGCCGCAGAACACCATCTCCACGCCCTGCAACCCCAGCACGCGGAACGCCTCGGGCCAGCGCCGGTCGTTGCAGATCATCATGCCGGCGACGCCGCCGAAGGCGCGCCAGGCGCGGAAGCCCAGGTCGCCGACCTCGAAATACCGCTTCTCCAGGTTCTGGAACGGCGTCTGGGGGCGGTGCTCGCGATGGCCGGGCAGGTGGATCTTGCGGTACTTGCCGACGATCTCGCCGTCGCGGCCCACCAGGACCGCGGAATTGAAGCGCCGCTTCCGGCCGGCCGAGACGTCGAGCTCGCAATAGCCGAGGTGAAAGCCCAGGCCCAGGCGCTTGGCCTCGTCGAACAGCGGCTGCGTGTCTTTCGACGGCATTTCGCGCTCGAAGTACGAGTCGATCTCGTCCTCGTCGGCGATGAACCAGTGCGGGAAGAACGCCGTCAGCGCCGCCTCGGGATAGACGATCACCTCCGCGCCCATCGCCTTGGCCTGGCGCATCAGCCCGATCATGCGCTTGACCGCGCTGGCGCGCGGCTCGCCGCGCGCGATGGGGCCGAGTTGCGCGGCGGCGATCGTCACGATGCGTGGCATTGCGGTTTCTCCGAATTGCGCGGCGACATTATCACGCCGCCGCCCGGCAAAACAGCTTGCGGCCGGCGACGCTAGGGCTGCGCTGCGCGGCGCGGCGTAGCCGGGAGGGCGGACTCGCCCTCGCCGGTCCGCCGCGCCCCCAGGCGCCGGGACAGAAGCCGCGCATGCCGCCGCAGCGCCTGGACCAGCGCGCCGCGGTGCTTTTGCGCGTCCTCGCGCGGCACGACCAGGCACATCGTGGCGAGGCACCGCCCGCCGTCGTCGAGAACCGGCGCGGCGATGCAGTGGGTGAAGCTGTCCAGCACGCTGTCGCAGGAATACAGGCCCTGCGCGCGCGCCTGGCGCACCTGGCGCAGGAACAGCTCGGGCGACAGCCGCGCCCCGTTGGGCAACGCGAAGTCCTGGCGCGGGATGAAGCGCAACACGTCGCCGTCGCTCATCGACCCAACCAGCACGCGGCCCGAGGCGGTCCACGGCAGCGGGATCGGCCGCCCCACGTCGGAGCTGATGCGAAAGTGCCGCGCGCCTTCCTTCATCAGCGCCACGACGTACTTGCCGCCCTCGACCATGCAGAGTTGCGAGGTCTCGCCGGTTTCGCCGGCCAGCGCCGCCAGAAGCCCCTCGGCCTCGCGCGCGATGTCGAAGCGCCGGAGATAGGCGTTGCCGTAGTAGTAGAGGCGCCGCCCCAGGAACACGCGCCGCCCCTCGCCCATGGGCTCCAGGATGCGCGCCTCGGACAGGCGGTTGACGATCTCGTACACGCTCGATTTGGGCGCGCCGATCTCGGCGGCGAGATCGTTGGCGCGCACCGGCTCTCCCCGCCGGTACAAATGGTCGAGGATATGCACCACGCGGTCGATGCCCCGCGCGCGCGCCGGCCGCCGCGCGCCCGCGGCGCGCGGACTCCGGCCCAGGGTCAGGCCCGGTTTCGCCATCGTTCCAATATACCGGAATTGCGTCCTATATACTAGACAGGGGCCCGCGCCCCGCGATAGGCTTGCCGCCGGGCAATCGCAGCCGGGGGCACGCCCGCAGATGCGCCTGTTCGCCGCCACCATCGCGACCGAGACCAACACTTTCTCGCCGCTGCCGACCAGCATCGAGGGCTACCGGGAAACGGTGTTCCTGCGGCCCGGCGAGCACCCCGACGACACGGCGCTGATGTGCACCGCGCCGCTTTGGGTGGCGCGCCGGCGGGCCGCCAGGGAAGGCTTCACCCTGATCGAGGGAAGCTGCTTCGCCGCCAGCCCCGCGGGAACCACCAACCGGCGCGACTACGAGTTCATGCGCGACGAGATTCTGGCGCAGCTCAAGGCGGCGCTGCCGGTGGACGGCGTGCTGCTGGGCCTGCATGGCGCGATGGTGGCGCACGGCTATGACGACGTGGAGGGCGACGTCATCGAGCGCGTGCGCGCGCTGATCGGGCCGAAATCTGCGATCGGAGTCGAGCTGGACCCGCATTGCCACTTGACGCTGAAGCGGGTGCGGCTGTCCGATGTGATCGTGCTGTACAAGGAGTTTCCGCACACCGACGTGGTCGAACGCGCCGAGGACGTTCTGGACATCGTGCTGAAAAAGCTGCGCGGCCAGGCCAGGCCCGTGATGTCGCTGTACGATTGCCGGCAGATCGGCAGCTACCCGACCACCCTGCCGCTGATGCGCGCCTTCGTGGACAAGATCAAGGCGATGGAAGGCAAGGGCGGCGTTCTGTCCATCTCCATCGGCCACTGCTTTCCCTACGCCGACGTGGCGGAACTGGGCGGCCGCATCCTGGTGGTGATGGACGGCGACAAGAAAAAGGGCGACGCGCTCGCCGCCGCGATCGGCCAGGAGTTCGTCTCCATGCGCGGCAGGACCATGCCCGCGTACCATGGCGTGGACGAGGGCGTGAAGCTGGCGATGGAGTCCGACGAGGCGCCGGTCGTGATCGCCGACCCGGCCGACAACGCCGGCGGCGGCGCGCCGTCCGACAACACCTCGATCCTGCGCCGGCTGATCGATCGCGGGGCCGAAAACGCCGCCGCCGGGCCGATCTGGGATCCGGTCGCCGCGCGTCTGTGTTTCGATGCCGGTCTCGGCGCCGAATTCAACCTGCGCATCGGCGGCAAGATCGGGCCGGCCTCGGGCGCGCCGATCGACGCCAAGGTGAAAGTCGTCGGCCTGAAGCGCGACTGCCGGCAAAGCTTCGGTCCCACGCAGGTGCCGCTGGGCGACTGCGCGGCGGTGCGTGTGGCCGGCGCGGGCGGGGCCGGCGCGGGCGGCGGCGGCGTGGACGTGGTGCTGATCAGCAACCGCAACCAGGCGCTGGGCCTGGAGCTGTTCACCAACCTGGGCATCGACCCGCGCCGGAAGAAGATCGTGCTGGTGAAATCCACGAACCATTTCATGGCCGCGTTCGGGCCGATCGCCAAGCGCGTGATCTACATCGATTCCGATGGGCCGCTCAGCCGCGACCACCGGAAGATTCCCTACACTAAGATTCAGCGCCCGATCTGGCCGTTGGACGAGAACGCCGATCCGGGGCTGATCCTCTAGCGGCCGGGTTGCGGCGCGCGTGGGGAAGTGACTTAATTGCGGCAACAGCGAACGGCGCCCATGCCGGCGCATCAAACAGGGGGAGTACAGCGACATGACCAGGATCACTCGCCGCACGGCCTTGCAAACCGGCATCGCCGCCGGCGCCGTGCTGGCCGCGCCCAGCATCGCGCGCGCGCAAGCCAAGCCGAGCCCCGCCAAGACCGTCCGCGCCGTGTTCCACGGCGACATTCCGACCTACGACCCGATCTGGACCACGGCCAACATGGCCGCTTACCACGGCGGCATGGTGTACGACACGTTGTTCGGGATCGACGCCAAGCAGCAGCCGCAGCCGCAGATGGTCGGCAAGTACGGTGTTTCGGACGACAAGCTCACCTATACCTTCGAGCTGCGCCCGGGCCTGAAGTGGCACGACGGCACGCCGGTCACGACCGCCGACGTGGTGCCGTCGCTGAAGCGCTGGGCCGCGCGCGACGGCGGCGGCCAGCACATGATGCTGCGCGTCAAGGATATTTCGGCCAAGGACGAGAAGACCTTCACCATCGCGCTGAAAGAGCGCTATGGCCTGGTGCTGGACGTGCTGTCCAAGACCTCCACCTCGGTCTGCTTCATGATGCGCAAGAAGGAAGCCGAGACCGACCCGATGCAGAAGATCACCGAGGTGGTGGGCTCGGGCCCGTTCACGCTGAACCTCCAGGAAACCAAGCCCGGCACGCAGTACGTCTATGACCGCAACCCCAATTACGTGCCGCGCGCCGAGCCGCCGTCGGGCATTTCCGGCGGCAAGGTGGTCAAGCTCGATCGCGTGATCTTCATCAACATGCCCGACGCGCAGACCGCGGTGGCCGCGCTGCAAGCCGGCGAGATCGACTTCTACGAGGTGCCGCCGACCGATCTTTTGCCGCAACTCGAAGGCGACAAAAACGTCAAGATCCAGGTGCTGAACGCGCTGGGAAACGTCGGCTACATCCGGCCCAATTTCCTGTACCCGCCGTTCAACAACGTGAAAGCGCGCCAAGCGCTGTTGTACCTGGTCAACCAAGCCGACCACATGAAGGCGAGCTTCGGCAACTCCAAGTACGCGCGCACCACGCACTCGCTGTTCGGCATGGGCACGCCGATGGAGAACGACGCCAACATCGACTGGTTCAAGGGCGGCCAGAACGTCGAGAAGGCCAAGCAGCTGTTCAAGGAGGCCGGCTACGACGGCCGCCCGGTGCTGCTGATGCAGGCCACCAACATCGCCATCATGAGCAACGCCTCGCAGCTTCTGGCGCAGGAGCTGCGCAAGGCCGGCGTCAACGTGAAGCTCGAAGCGATGGACTGGTCCAACGTGGTGCAGCGCCGGTCGAACAAAGCCGCGCCCGACGCGGGCGGCTGGAACATCTTCATCACCTGGGGCGGCGGCACGGCGACCGGCAATCCCATCCTGCTGGCCGCGCATTCGGCCTCGGGCGACAGCGCGTGGTTCGGCTGGCCCAAGGACGAAAAGCACGAGGAGCTGCGCAACAAGTGGGCGGTGGCCGACACGGCCGACCAGCGCAAGGCGATCGCGCGCGAAATCCAGGCCAATGCCTGGAACTTCGTGCCGATGCTGTATTACGGACAATGGGTGCAGCCCGCCGCCGTGCGCGCCAACATCAGGAACTTGCTGCCGGTGCCCGAGATCATTCCGTGGTGGAACGTCGAGAAGGCGTGAAATCCTTCCGGAACGGCTTGAACCGCAAAACCGCGCGCGGCCTGAATCCGCGCGCGGCTCGTTTCTTGCGGCGCTGACCGGCCCATGACCGCCTATATCGTGCGCCGCCTGCTGTCGATGCTGCCGGTGATGGCGGTGGTCGCGCTGTTCGTATTCCTGCTTTTGCACCTGGCGCCGGGCGACCCGGCCGCGATCATCGCCGGCGACAACGCCTCCCCCGCCAACGTCGAGCAGATCCGCAAGGCGCTGGGCCTGGACGAGCCCTTGTGGAAGCAGTTTCTTGTTTGGGTCGGCAGCCTGCTTCAGGGCGATTTGGGGCGGTCGATATTTTGGGGCGACCCGGTTGCCGCGCTGATCGCCCAGCGCGCGCAGCCCACCGTCTCGCTTGCCTGCGCCACCCTGTTCGTTGCGGTGGTCATCGCCATCACGCTCGGCGTCACCGCCGCCGCCAAGGCCGGCACCGCGATCGACCGGTTCGTGATGGGCTTCGCCGTCATGGGCTTTTCGGTGCCCGTGTTCGTGGTGGGCTACCTCTTGATCTTCCTGTTCGCCATCCAGCTGAAATGGCTGCCGGTCCAGGGTTACACGCCGATCGGCGAGGGCGTGGCGCCGTGGCTGCGCAACCTGGTGCTGCCGTCGATCGCGCTGGGAATGGCCTATGTCGCGCTGATCGCGCGCATCACGCGCGCCACCATGCTGGACGTGCTGGCCGAGGACTACATGCGCACCGCGCGGGCCAAGGGCGTGGCGCCGCGGCCGATGCTGCTGAAGCACGCGCTGAAGAACGCGGCCGTGCCCATCGTCACGGTCATCGGCATCGGCGTGGCGCTGCTGATCGGCGGCGTCGTGATCACGGAGACGGTGTTCAACATCCCCGGCGTGGGGCGCCTCGTGGTCGACGCCATCGCCCGGCGCGATTATCCGATCATCCAGGGCGTGATCATCATGTTCTCGGGCATTTACGTGCTGGTGAACCTGCTGGTCGATTTGTCCTACACCCTGCTCGACCCGCGGATCCGGTACTGACATGGCCGCGATCGCCGCCAGCCCCGCCGCGACGCCGGGCCCGCTCGCGCGCTTCGGCGTGTTTACGCGCCGCAACCCCACCATCGTGCTGGGCGCGGCGCTGCTGCTGGCGATGGCGGCGGTCGCCCTGGTTGCGCCGTGGATCGCGGGCGACCCGCGGCTGTTGACGCCGACCAACCGCTTGCAGACGCCCTCGGCCGAGTTCTGGTTCGGCACCGACCATTTGGGCCGCGACGTGTACGCGCGCAGCGTTTACGGCGCGCAGGTCTCGCTGGTGGTGGGCCTGTCGGTCGCGGCGGTCTCGGTCGCCGCCGGCCTCGTGATCGGCCTTGCCGCCGGCTATTACCGGCGGCTCGACGGAATCGTCATGCGCGTGATGGACGGGCTGATGGCGATTCCGGCGATTCTTCTGGCCATCGCGCTGGTGTCGCTCAATAAGGCCAGCATTTGGATCGTGATCGTGGCGATCTCGATTCCCGAGGTGCCGCGCGTGGTGCGGCTGGTCCGCGCGGTGGTGCTGACCGTGCGCGAGCAGCCCTTCATCGAGGCCGCGATCAGCGGCGGCTCGCGCAACGTGAAGATCATCGTGCGCCACATCCTGCCCACCACCGTGGCGCCGTTGATCGTGCAGGCGACCTACATCACGGCCTCTGCGATCCTGATCGAGGCGGCGCTGTCGTTCCTGGGCGCGGGCGTGCCGCCCGAGATTCCGACCTGGGGCAACATGATCGCCTCGAGCCGCCAGTACCTGGCGGGCGCGCCCTGGAGCATCTTCTTCCCCGGCGCGGCGCTGGCGCTGGTGGTGCTGGCAGTCAACCTGATGGGCGACGGGTTGCGCGACCGGCTGGACCCGCGCATGGCGCGGCGGATGTGACGATGCCGGGCGCCGCGTTGCTCGAGGTGCGGGACCTGCGCGCGCATTTTTTCACGCTGGACGGGGTGACGCGCGCGGTCGATGGCGTCAGCTTCGCGCTCGACGCGGGCGAGACGCTCGGCATCGTCGGCGAATCGGGGTGCGGCAAGAGCGTCACGGCGCTTTCGATCCTGCGCCTGCTTCCGCCCAGGCTCGGCCGCATCGTGTCGGGATCGGTCGAGTTCGACGGGCAGGACCTGGCCCACCTGAGCGAAGCCGAGATGCGCGAAGTGCGCGGCAACCGCATCGCGATGATCTTCCAGGAGCCGATGACCTCGCTCAACCCGGTCCTGACCGTGGGCGATCAGATCGCCGAGGCCGTGACGATCCACCAGAAAGTGGACCGCAGGACGGCTATGGCGCGGGCGGTCGAAATGCTGCGCCTGGTGCGCATACCGGACGCCGAGCGGCGCGTGGACGACTATCCGCACCAGTTCTCGGGCGGCATGCGCCAGCGCGTGATGATCGCCATGGCGCTTTCGTGCAATCCCAAGCTTCTGATCGCGGACGAGCCCACCACGGCGCTCGACGTCACCATCCAGGCCCAGATCCTGAAGCTGATGCTGGAGCTCAAGGGCAAGTTCGGCGCGGCCGTCATCCTCATCACGCACGATCTGGGCGTCGTGGCGGAAACTTGCCAGCGCGTCATCGTGATGTATGCCGGCCGCAAGGTCGAGGAGGCCGGCGTGACCGAGCTGTTCGACCGGCCGCTGCACCCCTACACGCGCGGATTGATGGCGTCGATTCCCCGGCGCAGCGCCAAGACGCGCGTGCGGCGGCTGAAAGAGATTCCGGGCATCGTGCCCAGCTTGCGCGAGCCGATCGCGGGCTGCGCGTTCGCCGACCGGTGCGGGTTCGCGACCGACCGTTGCCGCCGCGAGGTTC
>JBQTIS010000587.1:0-6709 GCA_052387895.1 Rhodospirillales bacterium
CTCCGGCCTGCCCGCGCTGTGGCGCGCGGTGAAGGCCAAGGGGAAGGCCAAGGGGAAGGCCAAGGGGAAAGCCGGCGGCGCCAAGCCCGACGATCTCTGCGATGCCTGCGTGCTTTCGCTCACCGCGCGGCGCATCGTCGCGGGCAAGGCCGCATGCCTCGACTCCGGCGCGCGGGACGCGCGCGGATCGAAGATGGAGATTTGGTATTGAGGACTAACCACAGAGGCACGGAGACACAGAGAAAATCCAGTGCAACTCGCTACCTCTGCGCCTCCGTGTCTCTGCGGTGATCCTACTTATTGCGCCACCCAGCCGCCGTCGATACTGAGCGCCGCGCCGGTGATCTGGTCGGCGGCGGAATCGCACAGGAACACCACCATCTTGCCGATCTGCTCGGGCGTGACGAACTGCTGCGAGGGCTGCTTTTCCGCCAGCAGCTGGAGCTCGGCGTCCTTGACCTTGATGCGCTGGTCCTTGGCGCGCTCGTCGATCTGCTTCTGCACCAGCGACGTCAGCACCCAGCCCGGGCAGATGGCGTTGCAGGTGATGCCCGATCCCGCCATCTCCAGCGCCGTCACCTTGGTGAGGCCCACCAGGCCGTGCTTGGTCGCCACGTAGGCCGCCTTGTTCTTCGAGGCGACCAGCCCGTGGGCCGAGGCGATGTTGACGATCCGGCCCCATTTCTTCTTGCGCATGTGCGGAATCGCGGCCTGGGTGGCGTGGAACGGCGCCGACAGGTTCACCGCCACCACCGCGTCCCATTTCGCCCTGGGGAATTCCTCGATCGGCGCCAGGTGCTGGATGCCGGCGTTGTTGACCAGGATGTCGACCGAGCCGAGCTCGCGGCGCGTCGCGCGCACCATGGCGTGGATCTCGTCGGGGTTGGCCATGTCGGCGCCGTTGTAGCTGACGCGCACCTTGTACTGGCGGTGCAGCCGCGCCTGCAGCGCCGCGATCATCTTCTCGTCGCCGAAGCCGTTCAGCATCACGTCGCACAGCTGCGCGGCCAGCACCTCGGCCACCCCCAGCCCGATGCCGCTGGTCGACCCGGTGACGATCGCCACCTTGCCCTTGAGCATGACCCCCGTGCCCCCGCATCCCGAGCCGGTCTTTCGCCGCCGGCGTTCCTACCGAGGAATGGGGTTATACAAAGTTTTCCACAGGCTTGCCTACACGATTCCCACAGGCCGCGCCGGGAGAAATTGCCGGTTTTCCCTTGACTTACCGGGTGTTAAGATGGGTTGCGGCAGGCGCGCCACAACGGGCGGAAATCACATGGATGCACCCGCGGCGGCATTGGTTCTGGCCCTGTTCTATGGGCTGCCGCTGCTGCACGTGCTGCTGTCGGCGGGGGCCGGGCCGTGGCGCGCGCCAGCGGGGGCGCGCTGCCCGTTCAGCCCGCGGGTCGGCTGGCTGGTGCTGGTGCTGCTGCTGGGGCCGGTGGGCTGGCTCTTGTTCGTCACGCGCCGGTGCCGGCGCGCGGGTTCCTGACGCTCACCCCGGCTTCTTGAAGAACATATCGGCCGCGCCGCGCGCCGACTGCTTGGACTTTATGGTCGCCTCGGCCCGCGCGATCTCGGCCCTGAGGTCGTCGATGTAGTCCTTCAATTCCTGGATGCCCATGATCTCCAGGTTCTTGGGCGGCGGCTTCTTCTTCTGGGGCTCGAGGTCTTCCGGTTCCATGGCGCGATTCCCGCTCTTGCCTTGGGCTCGGTCTTGATATTAGACCAAGCGCCCCGCCCGAAAAATCCAAGCCCGGAGCGAAACGATGGCCCTGCCCGACACCATGGCTCTGCCCGACACCATGGACTGCGTCGAGATCGAAAAACCGGGCGGGCCCGAGATGCTTAAGCCGGCCCGCCGCCCGGTGCCCAGGCCCGGCAAGGGCGAGGTGCTGGTCGCGGTCGCGGCCGCGGGCGTCAACCGCCCGGACGTGCTGCAGCGCCGGGGCATGTACGCGCCGCCGCCGGGAACCACCGACCTGCCGGGCCTCGAAATCGCGGGCACGGTCGCCGCCCTGGGCGAGGGCGTCGAGCGCTGGAAGCCGGGCGACCGGGTCTGCGCGCTGGTGGCGGGCGGCGGCTACGCCCGGTATTGCGCCGCGCCCGGGCCCCAATGCCTGCCGATCCCCGAAGGGCTCGGCGCGGTCGAGGCCGCCTGCCTGCCCGAGACGGTGATGACGGTCTGGACCAACGTGTTCGAGCGTGGACGCCTGGCCCCCGGCGAGACGCTGCTGGTGCATGGCGGCGCCAGCGGCATCGGCACCACCGCGATCCAGATGGCCAAGGCCCTGGGATCGAACGTCATCGCCACCGCCGGCGGCGAGGCGAAAGCCAGGGCGTGCCGCGACCTGGGCGCGGACGTCGCGGTCGATTACCAGACCCAGGATTTCGCCGCGGCCGTGAAACAGGCCACGTCCGGGCGCGGCGCCGACGTGATCCTCGACATGGTCGGCGGCGAGTATTTCGCCAAGAACCTGGACTGCCTCGCGCTCGAGGGGCGGCTGGTCCACATCGCCTCGCTGCGCGGCGCGAAGGTCGAGCTCAACATCGCCCAGATGATGCAGAAGCGGCTTTGGATCACCGGCTCGACGCTTAGGCCCCGCTCGGTCGCCGAGAAGGGGGCGATCGCAAGGGCGGTGGAGGCCCGGATCTGGCCGCATGTCGCGGCCGGGCGCGTCCGGCCCCTGATCGACGCCCGGTTCCCCTTGCCCGAGGCCGCCAAGGCCCACGCGCTGATGGAGACCAACGCGCACATCGGCAAGATCGTCCTTACGATTCCGTGATTTGGCGGGCGCAAGCTTTCGCTGGCGAAGGGCGGGTTTCCCGCCTATATAGACGCCCATACGAAACAACCTGATAGGGCAGGACCGGTGGCTTTAGGGCCTCCGGATAGCCCGCGAGACTCGCCCGGAGAGGCCCCATGCCGACGCCCCTGATGCCCAAGGCGACCGCCGTCTGGCTGGTCGAGAACACCACGCTCAACTTCCGCCAGATCGCCGATTTCTGCGGCCTGCACGAGCTCGAGATCCAGGCCATCGCCGACGGCGAGGTGGCGACCGGGATGCAGGGCCTGAACCCGATCTCGACCCACGAGCTGTCCGCCGATGAGATCAAGCGCTGCGAGGCCGACCCCGACGCGAAGCTGAAGATGACCCAGCGCGCGGACCTGCCCGCGCCGTCGCCGCGCCAGAAGGGCCCGCGCTACACCCCCGTGGCCAAGCGCCAGGACAAGCCCGACGCGATCGCCTGGCTGGTCAAGACCCACCCCGAGCTGACCGACGCGCAGATCGCCAAGCTGATCGGCACCACCAAGAGCACCATCGCCAAGGTGCGCGACCGCTCGCATTGGAACATGCAGAACATCCGCCCGCGCCACCCGCTCGAGCTTGGCTTGTGCTCGTCGCGCGACCTGACCGCCGCGGTGGGCCAGGCGCAGCGCCGCAAGGCGCGCGCCGAGGCGCAGGCGAAGCGGCTGAAGAAGAAGCAGGAAAAGGAAGCCGCCGCCACCCAGGCCGCCAAAGCGGCGGCGACGGCGGCCGAGCCGACGCCGCAGCCGGAACCGGCCGCGCCGGCGGAGGCCGCGCCAGTCGAAGCCTCGCCAGTCGAAGCCTCGCCGCCGGTCGCCCCGGAGCCGATTGCCGCCCCCGCCCCCGCCGCCGCCGCCGAGCCGGAACACAAGCCGGGCTAGGACGTCCCGCCCGCCGGGCGCGCGGGCCGCAGGCGCAACAATCGCCCGTCGATCACGGCGAGGCCGAGGGCGATCAGCGCCATGCCCGCGACCTGGCGCGGCTCCAGCCTCTCGTCCAGCAGGCCCGCGCCCAGCAGCACGGCCACCGCCGGCAGCAGCAGCGTCACCAGCAGCAGGTTGACCGCGCCCGACGCGGCGAGAATCCGGAAATAGACGACATAGCCCAACGCCGTGCCGAGCAGGCCGAGGGCCAGCACGGCGGCGACGCTCGCGCCATCCGGCGCCGGCAGCGTCCAGGGCCGGTCGATCAGAAGCGCCAGCGGCAACGCCAACGCCGCCGAGCCGCTGAGCTGCCCGCACGCCGCGGCCGCGGGCGGAAAGCCGCGCAGGCGCCGGCCGTAAATCCCCGCGCAGGCATAGGACATGGCCGCGCCCAGCACGGCGAGCTGGCCCAAAAGGCCGGCGCTGATTCCCCGCAGCGCCTCCAGCCCCACCATCACCGCCACGCCCATGAAGCCGGTCAGGACGCCCACGGCGCGGCCCGCGCTCAGGCGGTCGTCGCGCGTCCACAGATGCGCCAGCACCATGGCGAAGATCGGCGTCGCGGCGTTGAGGATCGCGGCCAGGCCCGAGGCGATATGCGTCTGCGCCCAGAAGATCAGCGCGAACGGCAAGTGGTTGTTGAGGAACCCCATGGCCAGGAATTGGCCGCGCGCGCGCGCGCCGGCCGGCGGGCGCCGCCCGGAAAGCTTCAGCCACAGATGCAGCGCCAGGGCGGCGATGCCGACGCGCAACGCCACCAGGGTCATGGGCGGCAGGTCGCGCTGGGCGACGGCGACGAGGAAAAACGTGCAGCCCCACACCGCCGCCAGCAGCAGCAGGCGCGACCAGTCGGCCAAGGACATCGGGCCGGACATCGCGCTGGGCATGGGGCGGTTCTAGCGGCGGCGGACCCGCCGCGCCCACCCGGATGTTGCTATTCGCGCGGCGCAGCTACGGGCGGCAAACCGCCGTGGCTTGCCCGGTCCGCGCCGCCTGCACGGGCGGACAGGGAATGTCGCCGAACGAGCAGAACACGCAGCAATGGCCCGGGTTCGGACGCAGCAACTCTTTGCACGCCTTGCATTCGTAGAAGAACAGGCAGGCGTCGGTCGGCATCGTTTCGCTGGCCCGCGCGCCGCACTTGGGACAGGTGATCGTCGAATCGGATCGAATCGTCATCGCGCGCTCATTGAATCGCGCGAAGCAGCGCCGGCTCGACCCATCCCCAGCCCGCCGCCGCGCCGACCGACAGGGTCGCCAGTCCGAGGATCGCGGCCGTCAGGCGCGGCGTCCGCGGCCGCGCGCACGCCCCTTCGCCCGCGCATGCGGCCCGCCGGGACCGCCGCCAGAAGGCGACCCACGCCCCCGCCAGCAGCGCCAGCGCCGCGCCGAGGATGTAGGCCCGGTAGGCGGCGAGAATCTCCAGGCCGCCGAACACGGCGCCGCCGGCGCCCAGCCCCGCCAGCGCCAAGGGCAGCACGCAGCACGACGAGGCGGCGAGGGCGCCGAGGCCCGCCAGCGCGCCCAGGCCCGCGAGCGGACCGGCGGCGCCGGGCTTGGCCGTCCCCGAAGCGGCGGGGCGGAATTCCTGCAAGAGATGAATCAGCGTCATCTGTTGACCCCTGGCGAGCGACGGTTCTAGGCTACAACCCGTAGCCGCTACGGGATCAAACGGAATCATGATCACGGACACGCGAGGGGCGATGACCATCGGCCGGCTGGCCGCGGCCGCGGGGTGCAACCTGGAAACCGTGCGCTACTACGAGCGGGTCGGGCTGATGAAGCCGCCGCCGCGAACCCGCGGGGGCCATCGCCTCTACGGGGGAGACGCCGTCGGACGCCTGACCTTCATCCGCCGCGCGCGCGAGCTCGGTTTCACCATCGGCGACATCCGCGCCCTGCTGGGCCTGGCGGACCGCCGCGCGGTGACCTGCGGGCCGGTGCGGAAGATCACCGAACACCAGCGGCGCGGCGTTCGCGCCACGATCGCCGACCTGCGCAAGCTCGACCGCGTGCTCGCGGGCATGGCCAGGTCCTGCGCCGGCGGCGACGTGCCGGACTGTCCGGTGATCGAGGCGCTGTTGTCGTCGAAAGCGGCGTAGCGCGCCGGCTTCTTCAAGGAGCGGGCGGATCAACGCCCACTGGCCGCGTCGATCGCCGCGTTGAAGCGCCTGACCGCGCCGCCCGGCCCGTCGCGCGCGTCCCACACCGCCGACGCCGCCGCCAGGAAATCGGCGCCCGCTTCGACCAGCGGCGCGCAATTCTCGGGCGTGATGCCGCCGATGGCCACGCACGGCACCACCATGGCCGGGGCCCAGGCTTCCAGCAGCTCGATGGTCGCGTGGTAGCGCGCGTCCTTGGTCTTGGTCGGAAAGAACGCGCCGAAGGCGACGTAGTCCGCGCCCTGCTCGGCCGCGTCCATCGCCAGGTGCAGCGAGTCGTGGCAGGTCACGCCGACGATGGCGTCGCGGCCGACGATCGCGCGCGCCTCGGCGTAGCCCATGTCCTCCTGGCCGACATGCACGCCGTCGCAGCCCGCGTCCGCGGCCAGATCGGGCCGGTCGTGGAGGATGAACGCCACGTCGCGCTTCTGGGCGAGGGGCCTGAGCGCGTCGATCGCGCGCAGGATGTCGTCGTCCCGCGCGCCCTTCAGGCGCAGCTGCACCGAGGCCACGTCGCCGCCGTCGAGCGCGCGCTTCAATTGCTCGGCGAAGCCCTCGGGCTCCAGCTTGGGCGGGGTGATCAGGTAGAGCCGGCAGCGGTCGCGGGCGGAAGGCGCGCGCGCGGTCATCGCTTGCCTTTCAGGAAATCGCGCGCCGCCCGCGCCGCGTCCTTGGCCGCGCCCAGATCGAGCAGCGCATGATCCGCGTCGTCCAGCCGCGCGCCCAGTTGCCGGGCGATGGCCGCGACCCGGGCGCGGGCGCGGGCGTCGCCGCCCAGGCGCAGCAGCTTCGCGCCCTGGCGCAGCGCCGCCAG
>JBQTIS010000588.1:0-4804 GCA_052387895.1 Rhodospirillales bacterium
GGCGCTGGCGGAATTGCTGGCGCATCGCTATTTCGCCGCGCCGCCGCCCAAGTCGCTGGACCGCGACGCCTTCGACCTGGCCCCGATCCAGGGCTTGAGCGCCGCCGACGGCGCGGCGACGCTGACCGAGTTCGCGGCCCGCGCCGTCGATCTGGCGCAGGCATATTTCCCGGAGCCGCCGCGCCGATGGATCGTCGCCGGCGGCGGGCGGTTGAATCCGGCGCTGATGGCCGCGCTAGCCCGCGCGCTCGGCGTTCCGGTGCTCAAGGCCGAGGAGCTGGGCTGGGACGGCGACGCGCTCGAGGCCCAGGCCTTCGCCTACCTGGCGCTGCGCTCGCTGAAGGGGCTGCCGCTCAGCCTGCCCTCGACCACGGGGGTGCCCGAGCCGATGCCCGGCGGAAGGCTGTTCCGGGCGGATCGGCGACGTTAGCGGCTGGCGGCCGTCTTCTTGGCCGGCGCCGGCTTGGGCGGGGCCAGGCGCTGCTGCATGTACTCGGTCACGATCTCCGCCAGCTCCTCCATCCGGTCGGCGAAGAAGTGGTTGGCGCCTTCGCACACCTTGAACGCCACCTGGATGTCGCGCTGGTGCTTCAGCTTGTCCACCAGCTTCTGCACGGCCTCCTGGGGCACCACGTCGTCGCTGTCGCCGTGCACGATCAGCCCCGAGGCGGGACAGGGCGCCAGGAACGTGAAGTCGAACAGGTTGGCCGGCGGCGCCACCGAGATGAATCCGGTGATCTCGGGCCGGCGCATCAGAAGCTGCATGCTGATCCAGGCGCCGAACGAGAATCCGGCGATCCAGCAGCCGCGCGAATTGGGGTTGTAGGTCTGCAGCCAGTCCAGCGCGGAAGCCGCGTCGCTGAGCTCGCCCTCGCCGCGGCTGAAGGTCCCCTGGCTGCGCCCGACGCCGCGGAAGTTGAAGCGCAGCACCGAGAATCCCAGCCGCGCATAGGTGTGGAACAGGGTGTAGACCACCTTGTTGTTCATGGTCCCGCCGTATTGCGGGTGCGGGTGCAGCACCAGCGCCACCGGGGCGGTCGGGTCCTTGGCGTGCTGGTAGCGGCCTTCCAGGCGCCCTACCGGGCCGTTGATGACGATGTCGGGCATTCGAAACTCGTTTGCGACCCTGACCTTTGGCCCCAGCTGGGGCTGTCGATATAACCCATAACACTAGTAAGGTATTGACCTCGGGCTGCCGGCGAAGCGGCCCTTGAAAGCTTGACTAACCTAGTAGGACAACCTATATCTCCGCCAACGCTTGGCCGGCCCCGGCCCCGGCCCGAGCCGCCGAGCGGAGCGGAATTTCGCGGCCCCACCAGGGCCTTATATCATAGTGGCGGGCTATGTTTTTCAAGCGACTTCGCGATGAAATCGACGCCGCCATGCGGCGCGACCCGGCCGCCCGCACCCGGCTCGAGGTCGCCTTGCTGTACCCCAGTTTCCATGCCCTGGTGGCGCACCGCCTGGCGCGTGCCCTATGGGTGCGCGGCTGGCGGCTGCTCGGGCGCTGGGTGTCGCAATTCGCCCGGGCGCTCACCGGCATCGAAATCCACCCCGGCGCCGCCATCGGCCGGCGTTTCTTCATCGACCACGGCATGGGCGTGGTGATCGGCGAGACCGCCGAAATCGGCGACGACGTGATGCTGTATCACGGCGTCACGCTGGGCGGCACGTCGCTCGACCACGGCAAGCGCCACCCGACGCTGGAATCGGGCGTGATCGTGGGCGCGGGGGCGAAAATCCTCGCCCCCGTGACCATCGGCGCCAATGCGCGCATCGGCGCCAACGCGGTGGTGGTGAAGGACGTGCCCGCGGGCGCCAGCGCCATCGGCATTCCGGCGCGCGTGGTGCCGCCGCGGGACCAGCGCCCGGGCGCGAAGCAGGAAGAATTCATGGCCTACGGCACGCCGACATCCGACTTGCCCGATCCGGTGGCGCGCGCCATCGGCGGGCTGGTGGACCAGATCGACCGCCTGAGCGCGCGCGTCAACGAGCTGGAGCGGAACGCCCCGGCGGACGCGCCGGCGCCCGAGGCGCCCGAGGAGACCGAGGATCGCGTGGCCCGCCTCAGGCCGCGCGGCTAGGACGAAAGGAGCCGCATCATGAAGCTGAGCACGAAGGGACGGTACGCCGTCATGGCGATGGTCGACCTGACGCGCAACAGCGAGGGCAGCCCCGTCGCGCTGGCCGCGATCGCCGAGCGGCAGGAGATCTCGCTGTCCTATCTCGAGCAGCTGTTCGCCAAGCTGCGCCGGGGCGGGCTGGTGCGCAGCGTGCGGGGCCCCGGCGGCGGCTACCTGCTGGCGCACGGGGCCGACGCCACGCGCATCTCCGACATCATCCTGGCGGTGGACGAGCCGATCCGCGCCACGCGCTGCCATTCCGGCTCGCCGGCGGGCTGCCGGACGAACAAGAGCCGATGCCTCACCCACGATCTGTGGGAGGAACTGGGCAACCAGATCCATCTCTATCTGAGCTCGGTGTCGCTTGCGGACGTGTGCGCGCGCCGGGTGCTCGGCACCAGCGGCGTGATCCAGCAGCAGCAGCACCAGGCGCAGGCGGCGCCGGCGCCCGCCGCGGCGGCGGTGGCGGCGCAATAACGGCGGGACGGGAACAGGGTTGGACCGATGGAACGCGCGCCGATCTACATGGACCACAACGCCTCCGCCCCGGCGGTGCCCGAGGCGCGCGCGGCCGTGGCCGCGGCGCTGGCGCTTGCCGGCAATGCGTCGTCGGTGCATGCCTTCGGCCGCCGCGCGCGCCAGGCGATCGACCAGGCGCGCGCGCGCGTCGCGGCGCTGGTGGGCGCGGCGCCCGAGGCGGTGGTGTTCACCTCGGGCGGAACCGAGGCCAACAACCTGGCGCTGGCGGGCGCTTTGGGGCGGCGCGCCGCGAGCCGGAGCGGCGCGCCTGATTCTTTAGGTGGGCCGGACGGATCGACGCCCGGCCGGCGCGCCGCGAGCCGGAGCGGCGCGCCTACTTCTGTAGGTAGGCCGGGCGGATCGACGCCCGGCCGGCGCGCCGGCCTCGGCGAGTTCGGCCGGATCGAGCGGTTCTTCGCGCCGCTATCGGCGTCGTTTTCCGGCGCCAAGGCGCTGACCGACGATTGCGCCACATTCGCGCCGCCGCGCGGCGGCCTGATGGTGGCCAAGACCGACACCATCGTCGGCGGCGTCCACACCATCGGCGACGAGCCGGCCGACCTGGTGGCGCGCAAGGCGCTGCGCGCGAATCTGTCCGACCTCGCCGCCAAGGGCGCCAGGCCCTTCGCCTACCTTCTGTCGCTCAGCGTGCCCAGCGAAACCGCGGACGCCTGGGTGAAGCGCTTCGCCGAGGGCCTCAAGCGCGACCAGCGCGAATTCGGCCTGGTGCTGGTCGGCGGCGACAGCGTCGTCGCGCCGGGGCCGGTCAGCGTCGCGATCACGGTTCTGGGACACGCGCCGCGCGGCGACGTGCCGCGCCGCGGCGACGCGCGGGCGGGCGACGACATCTATGTCACCGGCACGATCGGCGACGCGGCCCTGGGGCTGTTGGCGCTGCGCGGCCGGCTGCGCGGCATCCCTTCGCAGGCCGGCGCGTTTCTCGCCGACCGCTACCGCCTGCCGCGCCCGCGCCTGGAAGCGGGCAGGGCGCTGGCGCCCATCGTCCACGCCATGATGGACATATCCGACGGCCTGGTGGGCGACCTCGGCCATATCTGCAAGTGGTCGCGGCTGGGGGCCACGATCGACTGGCCGCTGGTGCCGCTGTCGCCGGCGGCCAAGGCCGCGCTTGGCTATCGCCCGGCGCTGCGCGCGACCGCGCTGGGCGGCGGCGACGATTACGAGCTGTTGTTCACGGCGTCCCCCCGGGCGGCCGGCCGCGTCGCCTCGGCGGCAAGGCGCGCCGGAATCCGGGTCACGCGCATCGGGCGCATGGCGCCCGGCCGTGGCGCGCGGGTCGTCGATGCCGCCGGCGGGGACATCACCCCCGCGCGCGGCGGGTACCAGCACCGATGACCGAATGACCGATTTCCGCACCCGCCGCAACGTGCTGCTACTGGCCGCCTGCCAGGCGCTGATGATGACCGGCACGTCGCTCAACATGACCGTCTCGGCGCTGGTCGGCCACGCGCTGGCCGACGACAAGTCGCTCAGCACCCTGCCGCTGGCGTTCCAGTTCCTCGCCACCATGCTGGCGACGATCCCCGCCTCGATGCTGATGAAGCGCATCGGCCGGCGCGACGGCTTCACCGTGGGCGTGCTGATCGGCCTGGTGGGCGCGCTGACCTCGGCCTGGGGCGTGTTCGCCGGCGATTTCTGGCTGTTCGCGGCGGGCGGAATTCCGCTGGGCGTGTTCAACGGCTTCGCCCAGTTCTATCGCTTCGCCGCGGCCGACACGGCGGGGCCCGAGTACCGCGCCAGGGCGATCAGCTTCGTGCTGGCGGGCGGAGTGGTGGCGGCAATCGCCGGTCCGGAGCTCGCGCGCTGGTCGAAGGATTGGTTCGCCCCGGTGTTCTTCGCCGGCGGGTTCGTTTCGATCGCGGGACTGCAAGTCGTGGCGCTGGCGCTGATCCGCTTCCTCGACATCCCGCCGCTCGGCGCCGCCGAGCGCGCCGCCGCCGGCCGGCCGATGCTGACGATCGCGCGCGATCCCGCCTTCGCGGTCGCGGTCCTGGCGGGCATGATCGCCTATGCCGCGATGAACTACGTGATGACCGCCACGCCCCTGGCGATGGCCGCCTGCGGGCACGATTTCACCGCCACCAAGTTCACCATGCAGGCGCACGTGCTGGGCATGTTCGTGCCGTCGTTCTTCACCGGCC
>JBQTIS010000589.1:0-8025 GCA_052387895.1 Rhodospirillales bacterium
GCGCTACGCGTTGCCCGACGGCAGCAGCGCGACGCCGGCCTTCGAACTGATCGCGCGGCGCGTCCTCGATCCGCGCCACGCGCCCGAGGCCGCCGCGGCCGCGACCGGCGTGCCCGCCGCGACCATCCGGCGCCTAGCGGCGGAATTGGCCCATACCGCGTTCGAGCGGCAGATCGAATTGGACGCGCCGTGGACCGACTGGGCCGGCCGGCGCCATGAAAAAACCACCGGCCGCCCCGTCAGCATGCATGCGATGCGGGGCATCTCGGCGCACGCGAACGGATTCCACACCTGCCGGCTGATCCACCTCTTGCAGATCATGCTCGGCTCGATCGATTGCCCGGGCGGATTCCGCTACAAGCCGCCCTATCCCAAGACGGCGCCGCCGTCGGTCAAGCCCCACGGCGCCGCGGACCAGGTGCAGGCGGGCCAACCGATGCACGGCGCGCCGCTGGGCTATCCCCAGGGGCCCGAGGATCTGCTGGTCGACGCCGAGGGCCGCGCGCTTCGCATCGACAAGGCCTATTCGTGGGAGGCGCCGCTGGCCGCGCACGGCCTGCTGCACATGGTGGTCCACAACGCGTGGAAGGGCGATCCGTACAAGATCGACACGCTGTTCCTCTACATGAGCAATCTGAGCTGGAATTCGGCCATGAACACCGCCGGCACCATGGCGATGTTGGCCGCGCGCGACGCCGAGACCGGCGGCTACGCCATTCCCCGGATCATCTATTGCGACGCCCACTACTCCGAGATGGCGGCCCATGCCGATCTGGTGCTGCCGGACACCACCTATCTGGAGCGGTACGACTGCATCTCGCTGCTCGACCGGCCGATCTCGGACGCCGACGGAGCGGCCGACGAGATCCGACAGCCGGTGGTGCCGCCGACGCGCGACGTGCGGCCGTTCCAGGACGTGCTGCTGGACCTCGGAGCGCGGTTGAAGCTGCCGGCGCTGGCCGACGCGGACGGCGCGCCGCGCTATCCCGGCGGCTACCGCGACTACATCGTCAACCACGAGCGCCAGCCCGGTTTCGGGCTGCTCGCGGGCTGGCGCGGCGCCGATGGCGGCGATTACGGCCGCGGCGCGCCGAACCCGCGCCAGCTCGACCGCTACATCGGCAACGGCTGTTTCTGGCGCCACGAACTCACGCCCTCGCAGCGCTATTACAAGCACGCCAACAAGGAATACCTGGACTGGGCCGTGGGCATGGGTTTCCTCGCCTCGCCCGACCCGGTGGTGATGCAGCTCTATTGCGAGACGATGCAGCGCTTCCGGCTTGCCGCGCGCGGGCATGGCGACATCCTGCCGCCGGAAAGCCAGCGCCGGCGCATCGAGACGTATTTCGACCCGATCCCGTTCTGGTACGCGCCGTTCGAGGAATCGCTGCTGCCCGCGCAGGAATATCCCCTCCACGCGGTCACGCAACGGCCGATGGCCCTGTACCACAGCTGGGGATCGCACAATGCCTGGCTGCGGCAGATTCACGGCGACAACCGGCTCTACGTCAATCGCTCGACCGGGGAACGCCTTGGCCTTAGGGACGGCGACTGGGTGTGGATCGCGAGCCACCACGGCCGAGTCAAGGCGCCCGTGGCGCTGGTCGAGGGCGTCAATCCCGACACCGTGTGGACCTGGAACGCGGTCGGGCGGCGGGCCGGGGCGGTCAATCTTGCCGTCGACGCGGGCGAGTCCGCGCGCGCCTTCCTGTTGAACCACCTGATCTCGGAATTGCTGCCCGCGCAACCCGATGGGCTGCGCTACGCCAATGCCGATCCGGTGACCGGCCAAGCGGCCTGGTACGATCTGCGCGTGCGGCTGGAAAAAGCCGACGCCGCCGAAGCCGGCGAAACCGCGCCGCGCTTCGTCGCGGCCAAGCGCCCGCCCGGAATGATGGATGCCCCCGAAATCCTGCGCTATGGCGCCGGGTTTCGGCCGGCAAGCGACGCCGGCGGCTCATGACCAGCCTGCCCGACGCGCCCGCGCCCAAGAAGCTGGGCCTGGTGATCGACCTGGATATCTGCGTCGGCTGCCATGCCTGCGCCGTCAACTGCAAGCAATGGAACTCCGGCGGGCATTCCGCGCCGCTGACCGACCTCGATCCCTATGGCGCAGACGCCTGGGGCGTGTGGTTCAACCGCGTCCACAGCTTCGAGCTCGGCGAGGGCGCGGGCGGCCGCACGATCCATTTCCCGAAATCCTGCCTGCATTGCGAGACGCCGGCTTGCGTGACCGTCTGCCCGACCGGCGCCTCGTACAAGCGCGCGGAAGACGGGATCGTGCTGGTGAACGCCGACACCTGCATCGGCTGCAAGCTGTGTGCCTGGGCCTGTCCGTACGGCGCGCGCGAGTTCGACGCCGACGACGGCGTCATGAAGAAATGCACGCTGTGCATCGACCGGATCTACAACGAGCGGCTGGCGCCCGCGGAGCGCGTGCCGGCCTGCGTGTCCACCTGCCCGGTCGGCGCCCGGCATTTCGGCGACCTGGGCGATCCGCAATCGCCGGTGTCGAAGCTGGTCGCCGAGCGCGGCGGCTACGACCTGATGCCCGAGCTGGGCTACCGCCCGGTGAACAAGTACCTGCCGCCGCGGCCGCGCAAGACCGAACCCGGATGCGCCGGCGCCCCCGCGGCGCTGCCGCCGGCCGACGACGACCTGAGCGGCGCAGGACTTCTGGCCCGCTGGCTCGACCGGCTGCTGTCGCGGTAAGAAAGAGCCATGCACCCCAGTTTCGCCATCATCCTGTTCACCGTGCTCTCGGGCAGCGGCTATGGCATGCTGGCGATGCTGGGCTACGGCGCGGCCACCCGCCTGCTTCCGCCCAACCCCAAGTTCGCCCTGTTGGCTTTCGCAATCGCGCTGGCGATGATCACCGTCGGCCTGTTTTCATCGCTGTTCCATCTCGGCCGGCCCTCGCGTTCCTGGCGCGCCATGTCGCAATGGCGCTCGTCCTGGCTGTCGCGCGAGGGCACCGCGGCTCTGCTGACCTATGTGCCCACCCTGCCGTTCGCGGCGGCATGGGCGCTGTTTGGAATCAACACCGGCTTTTTCGCCTTCTGCGGCGCGATCGCGGCCGTCCTGGCGCTGGTCACCGTCTTCTGCACCGCGATGATCTACGCGTCGCTGAAGCCGATCCATCAATGGTACAACCGCTGGGTCGTGCCCGCATATCTGGTGATGGCGATCATGACGGGCGCGTTGTGGGTGAACGCCCTGTTGCAGGCGCGCGGATTGGCGCGTCCCTCGGTCGCCGGCATCGCGGCGGGCGCCGCGCTCATCGGCTTCATGCTCAAGATCGGTTATTGGCGGTTCGTCGATACGACCGCCGCCCGCTCCACCCCGCAAACCGCCACCGGCCTCGACCAGTTCGGCCGCGTGCGGCTGATCGATCCGCCGCACACCCAAGAGAACTTCCTATCGCTCGAGATGGGCTATCGGCTGGCGCGCAAGCACGCATGGCAATTGCGCAGGATCAGCCTGTCGTTCGGATTTTTCGTTCCATTCGTATTGGCCGGGCTTACCATCGCCGTAACCGGACGCTTCGCGACGATCTTGGCTCTGGCGGCCGCGTCCTCGGCCATTCTCGGCGTTTTGATCGAGCGCTGGCTATTTTTCGCCGAAGCAAAACACACGGTCGTTCTGTACTATGGCGCCGAGAGTGCATAGCTTCAGTGTAGATTAAAGTCCCGAAACGTCCTATAGTACAATGGTCGGAACGCTTGTTGGGGAGGGGGCCGATGGTAGCCAGAGTCAGGGTATTGGTTCTAGCGGCGGCCTGCTTTTTTGCGCAGTTCGGTGGACCCGCCGCCGCGCAGACGCTGCCTTCGGCGTTGGCCTTGACCTGCGCCGCCTGTCACGGCACCGACGGCAAGAGCCCCGGGTCCATTCCGACGATCGACGGCCGCAGCGTGAAGGAAATGAAGGAAGCGCTTGTCGGCTTCAAGAACGGCACGCGCGCGGCCACGGTGATGAACCGGCTGGCCAAGGGCTACACCGATCAGGAGATCGACGAGCTGGCCGAGTATTTCTCGAAGATCAAGTAGGGGAGCAGCGGCGATGAAACCCATTTCGCGCAGGTCGTTCACGGTCATGGCCGGCGCCGCTGGCGCGGCCCTGGCGACGCCGAACCTGGCCTTCGGCGCGCAGGCGCGCATCGCCGTCGTGGGCGGCGGCTTCGGCGGCGCGGCGGCGGCGCGCTACCTGAAGCGCCTGGACAAGCAGCTGACCGTCACCCTGATCGAGCCCAGCCGCAAGTTCGTCACCTGCCCGTTCTCGAACCTGGTGCTGGGCGGCTTGCGCGAGATGGACACCATCTCGCACGGCTACGACGGGCTGGCCAAGGGCGGCGTGCGCGTCGTGCACGCTACGGTGCAGGGCATCGACCCGACGGCCAAGCGCCTGTCGCTGTCCACCGGCACGCCCGTGCCGTACGACAAGCTGATCCTGTCGCCGGGCATCGACCTGAACTTCCACGCGCTGCCGGGATACGACAAGGCGGCCGCCGAGCGAATGCCCCATGCCTGGAAGGCCGGGACCCAGACGACGCTGCTGAAGCGCCAGCTCGACGCCATGGCGAACGGCGGCACCGTGATCATGGTCTGCCCGGACAATCCCTATCGCTGCCCGCCGGGCCCGTACGAGCGCGCCAGCATGATCGCCCATTTCCTGAAGACCAAGAAGCCGCGCTCTAAGATCCTCATCCTCGACGCCAAGGAGAGCTTCTCGAAGCAGGGCCTGTTCCAGGAGGGGTGGAAAGAAATCTACGGCAACACGATCGAATGGCTGCCGGGCAAAGCCGGCGGCAAAGTGACGTCGGTCGACCCAAAGGCCATGACCGTGAAAACCGAGTTCGGCGACCACAAGGGCGCCGTCATCAACGTCATCCCGCCGCAGATGGCCGGCGAAATCGCGCGAGCGGCCGGCTTCGCCGGCCCCACGGGCTGGTGCCCGGTCGAATTCGAGACGTTCCAGTCCAAGATGAATCCCGACGTTTACGTGATCGGCGACGCTTCGATCGCCGGGCAAATGCCGAAATCGGGTTTCTCGGCCAACAGCCAGGGCAAGGTCGCGGCGATCGCGATCGTTTCCGCGCTGGCGGGCAGGAAGCCTCCTTCGCCGGCTTTCGCGAACACCTGCTACAGCATGATCGCCCCGAAATACGGCATCTCGGTCGCCAACGTCTATCGCGTGACCGCCAACGGGCTGGTGAGCGTCGAAGGCGGCGTCAGCCCGGCCGCGCAGCCGGCGGCGTTCCGCAACCGCGAAGCGCTGTTCGCCGAGGGCTGGTACGCCTCGATCACGCAGGACATGTTCGGTTGAACGATCGAGTCTAGCCCGCCGCGTGCGGGCGCGCCGCGCGGCGCGCGCCTGTCTCCTTGCCGGCGCAGGCCCGGCAGGTGCCGTGCACCTCGATCGTCTGCCGGTCGACGCCGAAACCGCGCAGCTGCGCCTGCCGGTCGACCGCATCCTTGATCCCGTCGTCGTCCAGCTCGATGATCGAGCCGCAATCGCGGCAAATCAGGTATTGGCCGCTATGGGGGGTGGCGGGATCGACGCAGCCGACGAAGGCGTTCATCGATTCGATTCTATGAATCAGTTTCTGTTCGATCAGAAAATCCAGGGCGCGGTACACCGTGGGCGGCGCCGCGGAGCGCCCGTCCTCGACCCTCAGCCAGTCCAGGATCTCGTAGGCCCCGACCGGCCCGTGCGAACGCCACACCAGTTCCAGCACCCGGCGGCGCAGCGAAGTCAGCCGCGCGCCCCGGCGCTGGCACAGATCGGCCGCCACGCTCAGCGCCCGTTCGACGCAGCGGCGATGGTCGTGATCGGGATGCGCCGGCGGCTTGGCGGCTTTGGGCTTCATAGTGAATCCTGGTCGAACCGGACGGATATAGTATAACACGCCGGCCCGCGCGGCATCGCCGCGCGCCAGGTCCATTCGCGGGAGCGAATCATGTCCCCTTCCAAGCCCGCCCGCTTCCTCGCCTCGGCGGCGGCGATCGACCAGGTGCTCGCGGCCCTGGCGTTCGACGACCGCGGACTGGTGCCCGCCATCGCGCAGCGGCACGATTCGGGCGAAGTTCTGATGATGGCGTGGATGGACCGCGAGGCGGTGACGCAGACCCTGGCCACCGGCCGGGTGTGCTATTGGTCGCGCT
Source organism: Rhodospirillales bacterium (assembly GCA_052387895.1). GTDB lineage: Bacteria > Pseudomonadota > Alphaproteobacteria > JAEULC01 > JAEULC01 > JAEULC01. The sequence continues at coordinate 6,162 of JBQTIS010000589.1, forward strand.
CGCGCGGCGCCCTGTGGCGCAAGGGCGAAACCTCGGGCAACACGCAGATGCTGGTGGATTTCATGGTCGATTGCGACGGCGACACGATCCTGCTGAAAGTGGAGCAGAAAGGCCCGGCATGCCACACCGGCCGTCCGAGCTGCTTTTTCCGCGCGCCGCGCCACGCCGGCCTCGCCGAACTGTCCGTTGGAGGCAACCCCGTCTTTTGATCTGGATCAATGACCGAGTCTTGGGCCTGAGCTAGGTATGTCGCGTCTCATACCCTTCCCTGTATTCGATCGGCCGGGCCGCGCTTGCGTCCCGGCCGCATTTTTCGCGCTGGCCCTGGCCGCGGCGCTGCTCATTCCGGCGGCCGCGCGCGCCGAGGCCGACGACGACCATTTTCGCAAAGCTCCGGCCCATGCGCCGGCGCGGCCGGCGAACACCGGCGAGTTCCTGAAGCGCTGCCGCGATGAGGCCCTCTACTGCGACGAGCAGTTCGCCGCCTACATCCAGCGCTACGCGGCGGTGTGGGTGGACGAGCTGGCGCAGCGCCCGGAATACCGCCTGCTGCGCCGGAACCTCAGCGACCCCGGCGCGTTCGACGGCATCTGCCTGCCGCGCGAGCGCCTGCTCAGCGACGATTTCCTTGTCGAGATCCAGCGCGGCTTCCGCCGCTGGGCCGAGCAGCACCCCGAGCGGCACGGCGAGCGCGTGCCGGCGGGCGTGAAGGCGGCGATGCAGGCGCTCTATCCCTGCAAGCTGCCGCCGCTCAGTCCTTGAGCATGTCGCCGACGAATTCCTCCGGGCTCTTCATGAATTCGCGCAGCAGGAGATAGTGGCTGGTTTCCCGGAAGCCCGTCCGGCGGATGGTTCCGTCTTCCTCGATCTTGACGATATCCGCGCCGGGATATGCCATCAGCATCGGCGAATGGGTGGCGAGGATCACCTGGCAATTGCTCGATTCCAGCGCCCTGAGAATCCTGAGGAACACCATCTGCCGGCTCGGCGACAAGGCCGCCTCGGGCTCGTCGAGGATGTAGATGGCGTCCCGGCCGAAGCGGTTCTCGAACAGCGACAGGAAGGCCTCGCCGTGCGATTGGCCGTGCAGCGACTTGCCGCCATAGGCCCGGTGGGCGCCGGGATGCTCGCGGGCGATGTCGTCGATGAAGCTGGCGAAATTGAAGAAGCTCTCCGCGCGCATGAAGAATCCGCGCGAGATTTTCGGCAGCCAGGAGAAAAGGAGATGCGGCGTCAAGGGGGATGAGCGCTCGTGGCCGAAGCGGTGATCGGCGCTGCCGCCGCTCGGGTTGAACCCGCAGCCCTCGGCGATCGCCTCGAGCAGCGTGCTTTTGCCGGTGCCGTTCTCGCCGACGATGAGCGTGACCGGCTTGGCGAAGGAGAGGTCGAGGGTTTTGCGCGCCACGAACGGGACTGAGAAGGGAAATTGCGCCGGGTCGCCCGTATTCCCGCCGCGCAGCGAAACGCGCTTGAGGAACGGCGCGCTGAGTCTAACAGGCGGTCGTCGCGGCATGCCTTGACGCTAGCACGACTGACGGACGCAATCGCACCTTAAGTTTCCAAACGGCCAGGCCGCTTGCGCTTCCCGCCATGCCTTCGGCTGCGATACAGGGCTTTCAGCGCTTCGGGAAACATCATGATTACCCGCCGGCCGATCTTCCGCTCCGCTTCGGCAAGAGATACCGATTTGAGCTCCGATAGCGCCAGCGAAGTGATGAGAGCGGATTTGATATCCGGAGTGACCTGACCGCGGTTCTGGTCCAAGCGCGATGAGAGATTACTGCATCGCTGTTTCCAGTTCGAGAGGCTGTATTTCGCCGAATGTCACAGGCGCCGGCGGCCGGTATCCAAGCGCCGAATGTGG
>JBQTIS010000590.1:0-13864 GCA_052387895.1 Rhodospirillales bacterium
AGGCGGAAGCGCCGGTCGGCCGGCAGGCGCTCGCCCAGCACGTCGTAGAACTCGAACGCGCCCCGCTCGATGTCGAGGATCGCGGCATCGCCCACAGCGCCAGGCCCCAGCGTGCCGAGCGCGGGCCTGCGGATCGCGCGGGCGGGAGCGGCCGTCGCCGCCGCCACGATCGCGCCCAGCTCCATGCCCAGCACCAGGAATTTCGACATGGTGGTCAGAAGGTCGAACGCCGGCCCGTCGATGCTGAGCACGTGCACGTCGCTGGAGATCACGTCAGGGCGGAAGCCCGCATCGAGCAGGCCGCGGCAGGCCTTGAAGCCGAACGAGCCGGCGCCGTGGCCGATGTCGAAGATCACGCCGCGCGCGCGCGCGCGCAGCGCCTCCTCGCGCGCCGCGCCGTCGGGCCTGAGCAGCGAGTTGGGGAAGGGGCGGTAGCAGTGCGTCAGGATGTCGCCGGGCCTAAGGCGGTCCAGCACAGCCTTGCGCCCGGGCGGCGGGCGGTCGATATGGGCCATCAGCGGCAGGCCAAGCTCCTCGGCCGCCTCCAGCGCGAGCTCGAGGGGCGCTAAGCCGCTCGATCCGCTGGCGGCGCGCCCGACGCGCACCTTCACGCCGACCACCAGGTCCTCGTGCTCGCGCGCCACGCGCACGCATTCCCCGACGTCGAGCAGGCGCAGATCGTCGCTTTCGCCCACCATCACGGTCTTGCTGAAGGCGAAGATGCCGGGGAACGCGATGTGCAGGAACGGCAGGATGCGCAGGGCCGATTTCTCGATCACGTGCTTGCGGAAGCCGAGGAAATTGCCGGGACCCGCCGTGCCGGCGTCGACGAACGTGGTGGTGCCGCTGCGCCGGCCGACGAATTCGGCGTCGACGCCGAGCGACGTGCCGCCCCAATAGACGTGCGTGTGCAGGTCGATCAGGCCGGGCAGCACCATCAGGCCCGCGGCGTCGCGCTCGTCCCCGGCCTTGCCGGCGATCTTGGGCGCGACGGCGGCGACGCGGCCGTCCTTGAATCCGACGTCGAAAACGCCGTCCACGCCGCGCGCCGGGTCGATCACCCGTCCGCCGCGCAAAATCAAATCCATCGGCTGTCCCCGGTCCCCAAGCTTGCGCGATGCTATCTTAAAAAGGCGACAAGCGCGATGGAAGGGCGGCGGCGAAACCCGAACGTTTCGGCCCGCGCGTCCATCCCGTGGATTGGGCCGCGGCGCCGCATCTGTTGAAACAAGCGGGGCTCGTGGTCAACGCCACGTCGATGGGCATGGCCGGCAATCCCGGCCTGCCGGCGGACCTTGCGGGCGCGCGCGACAGCGCGGCGATCGGCGAGATGGCCTATGCGCCGCTGAAGACAAAGCTGCTGCAAGACGCCGAGAAGCGGGCCTAATGCACTCCGACGGGCTCGATATGCTGCTGTGCCGGGCCATGCGCGGCTTCGAGCCGTGGTTCGGCGTCGAGCCCAAGGCGACGGACGAGCTGCGCCGGATCGTCGTCGAAGCGATGCTGAAGAAGAAGTAACGAAGAACCCGAAGATCCCGGGCTCGGGGCCCATTGATTTTCCCGCGGAGCCGTGAGCAAGGATTGCCCGAGCCACCGGCCCATTCAGGCGGTCAAACGATCGTCTCTCGGCCAATTCCAGGCAGACCGCATCGCGACGATGCCCGGATATGGTTTTCGGTGCACACCGGGACTGTCCGCTACGTCTTCTGGTCGTCATCGAACAGAATGCGGTTGGCGGCGCCGTCCAGATCGTCGAACTGGCCCGCGCGCATCGACCACAGGAACGCTCCCAGCGCAAGCAGCGCCAGCGCCAGCGCGATCGGAATCAGGAACAACAGAATATTCATCGCCGCGCCCCCGAGCCGCCGCCGCGCCCGACGCGCAGCGCGTTGGCGATGACCGCGATCGACGAGCTGGACATCGCCGCCGCCGCCACCAGCGGCGTAACCCAGCCGACCACCGCCAGCGGAACCGCCAGCAGATTGTAAACCAGCGCCAGCAGCAGGTTCTGCCGCGCCAGGCGAGCGGCGCGGCGCGCCAGTGAAATGGCTTCGGCGACCGGCGCCAGTTTCATGCCTTGGAAAACGATATCCGCCGCATTCTGGGCGATATCGGCGGCGCTGGCCGGAGACATCGATGCATGGGCGGCGGCCAGCGCGGGCGCGTCGTTGAGCCCATCGCCGACCATCAGCACGCGCCGGCCGTCGGCGGCGAGGCGCGCTAGGACCGCCGTTTTGTCCGCCGGCGTCAGGCCCGCTCGCCAGCAATCGATGCCCGCAGCCGCGGCGATTTGCGCCACGCTCGCGGCGCGGTCGCCGGAAAGGATCATGGTTCCGAGCCCGAGCGTTTTCAGCTGCGCCATCACCGCGCGGGCATCGGGCCGCAGCCGGTCAAGAAACGCAAATCGGACCGCCGCCTGTCCGGGACGCGCCAACCACAACTCCGGCCCAGCCAGCTCGTCCTCGGGGATGCCGAGCCAGGCGCGGTTGCCGAGTCTGACTTCGCCGTCCGGGCGCGACAGTATCAGGCCCGCACCCTGAACCTCGATCACGCCGTCGGCCGGCGCAACGCCGGGGGTCGCATGCGAAATCGCCTGGGCCAGCGGGTGCCGACTTGCCGCCGCCATCGACGCGGCGAGATGCAACGCCGCCGGATCGATGTTTGCGGAATTCACGAGCGCCGGCCGGCCCTCGGTTAGCGTGCCGGTCTTGTCGAGCACGACGGTATCGATCGCGGCCAGGCGCTCCAGCGCGGTCGCTTGCTTGACCAGCACACCCTGGCGCATCAGCCGCCCCGTGGCAGCGACCTGCACCGCCGGCACGGCCAGGGCCAACGCGCAGGGGCAGGTGATGATCAGAACAGCGATCGCGGTAAGCAGCGCCGGCTGCCACCCGATCCCGCCAAGGAACAGCCACCCGGCGAACGTGAGCGCGGCTGCGCCATGCACCACGGGCGAATACCAGCGCACCAGGCGGTCGGCGAGCGTGACGAACCTTCCACGTCCCCGCTCGGCCGCTTCCATCAATCGCACGATCTCCGCCAGAAGGCGGTTCTCGGCCGCGGCGGTAACGGCGACTCGCAACGCGCCGGTCAGGTTCAGCGTGCCGGCGAATACCCGGTCGCCCGGCTTGACCGCCATCGGCACGGATTCTCCGGTCACCATCGAGGCGTCGACGTCGCTTTGGCCCGCAACCACCGTGCCGTCCACGCCGATGCATGCGCCGGGCGGCACGAGCGCCGTCATTCCGGGCGAGACCTGGGCCGGCGGCAGGGAGCGCACCGCGCCACCCGCGTCCATCACGCAAACCGAGCTTGCCGCAAGCGCCAGCAACTGCTCGGCCGAGGCGCGGGCGCGGCCGCGCGCGCGGCGGTCGAGAAACCGGCCGATCAACAGGAAGAACAGCAGCGTCACGGCGGAATCGAAATAGGCGTGCGCGCCGCCGCTGAATGTTTCGATCAGGCTCATCGCCGGCGCCAGGATCACCGCCAGGCTGATCGGCACGTCCATGTTGGTGCGACGCGCCTTCAACGCCGCGAACGCGGAGCGAAAGAACGGCCGCCCGGCATAGGCAACGGCGGGTATGGCGATGAGTGCGGAGACCCAATGCATCAGGTCGCGCGTCGCCTGTTCCATGCCCTGGGCATGGCCGGCCCAGACCGCGACCGACAGCAGCATGACATTGCCAGCGGCAAGACCCGCCACGGCCATGGCGCGCAGCAGCTCGCGCTCGGCGCGCGCGTCGCCGGCATCGAGCAGCGCCGGGTCATAGGGCGCGGCGCGGTAGCCCAGGGCGGCGATCCGGGAGACGATCTCGCTCGGATCAAGCGCGCCCTTGCGCCAGACGACCGCCAGGCGCCGCGTCGTCATGTTGACGCGCGCCGATTCGACTCCGGGCAGCAGTCCGACCGCCTGTTCGATCAGCCAGACGCAGGCGCCGCACTGGATGCCGTCGATCATCAAGTTGAGAGCCGCCATGCCGCCGGGCCGCGCGATTACATAGGCGGCGGGATCGGCGGTCGGCTGCTCCAGCGCCGCGCGCGATGGGGTTGTCGAACGCGGATCGCGCAGACGATAGAATCGGCCGAGCCCAAGTCGTCCGATCATCCAGAAGGCGCTGGCACAGCCGGGGCAGCAGAATCGCGCGCCCGGCGGCGCCTTGCCGCCGCAATGCGGACAGGACGCCTGACTGTCGCCGGTGGCTTGCGCCGCCGGGGCGAGCCGGGCCGGGGTGACGAGAGACAGGGTCACGGCACGTGGAAGCGGCGCTGGTCCTGCCATTCGCCGGCCGCGCCGTAGGCGACGATGCGCAGGTCCCATTGTCCCGGCGCGGGTAGGACCGCATCCGCCCGGTAAACGCCGTTGCCGCGATGGGTCAGCACGATATTTTGGTCGAGCCCCGCTTTGACCGGGCGCGCCAGCACCGCGCGCACCTCGAGTTCCGTCAAAGCCGTGCCGCCGGCGCCGGCGAACCGGGCCTCGAGCAGTACGTCGTGCCCAGCGCCCGCGCGCGGCGACATGTCGACGCTGTCGTTCCAACCCAGTCTTGCCTGCCGCTCGGCCGCGGCAAGCGCGGCGTTGTAGGCAAGCCCGCGGTCATAGGCGCGCGCGGTTTCCAATCCGGTGAAACTGGCGGTCGCCTTGACGATCAGCACCGCGTTTACCGCCACCACCACGCCGAAGCCGGCCGCGAAAATCCAGGGAATCAGACGGTCGCCGGGGCGCATCATGGCGTCAGCGCTCCGGCCCGCGGAACACGGCGTCCTTGGCGATGCGCTTGCCCGTCGCCGGCTCGCGCAGCACGAAGCGGAAGGGCGTGCTGTGCCCGCCGAGGCTCGATTTCGGCGCGCGCACGAACACGTGGAACGTGCCGACCGCGTCGCCGCCGGCGGTCAGCGAGGCGCTGCCGTCCGCGGCGGTATCCAATCCATCGACCGCAAGATGCGCCCGGGCGAGGCCGTCGAGCGCCAGAATGAACCGCCGCTCCTCACGCGCCTTGTTCAGCACCTTGAACGTGTAGCTGTTGCGCAGATCGCCGTCCATCAGCAGCACATAAAGCGGCGCACGATCCGGCAAAATGCTGACATCCAGAGTGGAGCGCGTCAGCAGCGCGCCCAGCATCACGGCGCCGACGATGGCGAGGCACGCGGCATAGACGATCGTGCGCGGGCGCACGAGGCGAAGGCGCGCAGCCTCGCCCTTGGCGCGCGCGGCCTGGTTGGCGATCGAATCATAGGCGATCAGGTTCCCGGGCAGATTGAAATGCGGCATGATCGAGTTGCAGGCGTCGATGCACAGGCCGCAGCCGATGCACGCCAATTGCTGTCCCTGGCGGATATCGACGCCGGTCGGGCACACGCGCTGGCACAGGCCGCAATCGACGCAATGCCCGCGCCCGTCAAACGACTGGCCCGGCTTGGCCTTGCCGCGCGGTTCGCCGCGCCAGTCGGCATAGGTCACGACCAGCGAATTTTCGTCCAGCATCGCGCCTTGGAAACGCGGCCACGGGCACATATAGATGCAGACCTGCTCGCGCGCCCAGCCCGCCAGCACATAGGTGGTGGCCGTGAACAGGGCGACGAAGCCATAGACCGTCGGGCCGGCGGCGCCGGTGAAGACCTCGCGCAATGCCGTCGGCGCGTCGTTGAAGTACATGATCCACGCGCCGCCAGTGGCGAACGCGATCAACAGCCATGCCGCGTGCTTGGCGAGCTTGCGCGCGAGCTTGGCGGCGGACAGCGGCGACTGGTCCAGCCGGATGCGTTTGGCGCGGTCGCCTTCGATCATCCGTTCAACCCACATGAACAGATCGGTCCAGACGGTCTGTGGGCAGGTAAAGCCGCACCACACACGGCCTGCGACCGACGTGGCCGCGAACAATCCGATCGCGCCGAGGATCAGAAGGCCGGTGATGTAGTAGACTTCTTGCGGCCAGATTTCGATGAAGAAGAAATAGGCCCGCCGGTGCGGCATGTCGATCAGCACCGCCTGGTCGGGCGCGCCAGGGCCCCGGTCCCAGCGCAGCCACGGCACGGCGTAGTAGATCGCCAGCAGCACGAATAGCGCCGCCCATTTGAAGCGCCGGAAAGCGCCCCTGACCGCCTGCGGGTAGATCTTGACCCGGTCGGCGTAGAGCGGCTCGTCCTCCCACGCATGCGGCGGCTGCGGCGGCGCCTTGGGCGCGATCGCCGTCATGGCGTTTGCGCCATCCATCGTCTATTTGCCGCCGCCGAGCGAGCGCACGTAGATCGCCAGCATCTTGATCGTGGCGTCGTCGAGCCTACCTTGCCACGCCGGCATGACACCCTGGCGAGGCGCATGGATCTGTCCCGCGATAGCCTGCTTGCTGCCGCCGTAGAGCCAGATGCCGTCGTTCAACCGCGGACCGCCCAGTTCGATCATGCCCTCGCCGCTCGCCCCGTGGCAGGCGGCGCATTGCTCGGCAAACAGCGGCTTGGCGCGCGCGGCCGCGGCTGCGTCGTGCTGCGCGTTCGACAGCGACAGCACTAACTCGGCCAGGTCGTTGACCTGCGCCGGCGGCAAGAGACTGTCGGCGCCGTATCGCGGCATGTCGTTGATCCGCGCGTCGGGATGGCCGGAGCGGATGCCGTAGCGGACGGTCTTTTCGATCTCCGCCAGCGTGCCGCCCCACAGCCAGTCGTCGTCGGCCAGCACCGGATAGCCCTTGCCGCCCTGCCCGCCCGCCCCGTGGCAGGGAGCGCAATTGTCGGCGAAGGCGGCGCGGCCGCCGCCGACCGCGAACTGCCTTAGCGTCGCGTCGGCCGCGACCCCGTCGATCGGCAGGGTGCGGATCGCGGTCATCGCCGACTTGCGGCCTTCGGCCACCCGGTCCATTTCGAGCTGGAACTCGCCGCGGGTGTTGTAACCCAGCACGCCCTTGGTGTAGCCGACGACCGTGGGGATCGCGGGATACGCGACCCAATACACCACGGCCCACACGATGCAGGCATAGAACACATAGAGCCACCACGATGGCAGCGGCGTGTTCAGCTCCCTCAGGCCGTCCCATTCATGGCCCGTGGTTTCGCGGCCCGTGACCCGGTCGAGTTCAGGAGTGCTGGTCATGGCGCGGCGCCTCCGGGTCGCTGTCGCTGCGGAGCGGGATTTGCGCGGCGGCATCGAACCGCGCGCGGTTGCCGGGCCAGAACGCCCACAGGGCGATGGCGGCGAAAATCAGCGTCATCCAAACGGTCCACAGGGAGCGGGCCATGCCCAAAAGTTCCTCGACGGTCACCGCCTACCTCCCCGCATTGCGCGCGAATTCCGGCCGGTAGGTGGTGAAGTCCACCATCGTGCCGAGGACCTGCAGATAGGCGATCAACGCATCCATTTCGGTCAGGCGCTTCGAGTCGCCGTCAAAATCCGCCACCGCGGCCCTGGGATAGCGCTGCAGCAGGCTGGCGTTGTCGGCGTCAGGCTGCGTCTGGCTCGCCATATCGGCGGCCGCGTTCTTGATCATGTCGTCGGTATAGGGAACGCCGGTCAGGCGCAGCGTCGCCATGTGCCTGCCGATCGCGCGCGGATCTAGCCCGCGCTCCGCGAGAAACGGATAGGGCGGCATTACCGAGCCCGGCACGACCGAGGGCGGCGACAACAGGTGCTCTACATGCCACTCGTTCGAATATTTGCCGCCGACCCGCGCCAGGTCGGGCCCGGTGCGCTTCGAGCCCCACTGGAACGGGTGGTCGTACATGCTCTCGGCGGCCAGGCTGTAGTGGCCGTAGCGCTCGACCTCGTCGCGGAACGGCCGGATCATCTGGCTGTGGCAGTTGTAGCAGCCCTCGCGCACGTAGATGTCGCGTCCCGCGAGCTCGAGCGGCGAATAGGGCCGCACGCCCTTCACCGGCTCGATCGTTTCCTTGATCGTGAACAGCGGAACGATCTCGACGATGCCGCCGATCGAGATCGTCAGCACGATAAACACGATCAGCAGGATGACGTTGCGTTCAAGAACATGGTGCTTGGCGAGCATGGCGATCCCTTCCCTCACTCGGCCGGGACGGGATGGAGCATCGGCTGCTCCCGCCGCCGGTCGCCGGCGGCCGTCCGCCACAGATTGTAGACCATGACCAGGGCGCCGATCAGGAACAGGACCCCGCCCATCGCGCGGATCACATAGTACGGGCGCATCGCCTGCACCGTTTCGATGAACGAATACTGCAGGAAGCCGAGCTCGTCGTAGGCGCGCCACATCAGCCCTTGCATGATGCCCGACACCCACATCGCCGTGATGTAGAGAACGATGCCGAGCGTGGCGATCCAGAAATGCACGCCCACCAGGCGCAGCGAGTAGAGCCGCTCGCGCTTCCACAGCACCGGCACGAGGTGATAGAGCGCGCCGAAGCTGACGAACGCCACCCAGCCGAACGCGCCCGAATGCACATGGCCGATGGTCCAATCGGTGTAATGGCTGAGCGAGTTGACCGCACGAATCGACATGACCGGCCCTTCGAAGGTCGACATGCCGTAGAACCCGACCGAGGCAACCAGGAACCGCAGCACCGGGTCGGTGCGCAGCTTGTCCCACGCGCCAGAAAGCGTCATCAGGCCGTTGATCATGCCGCCCCAGGACGGCATCCACAACATGACCGAAAAGGTCATGCCCAGCGTCTGGGCCCAGTCCGGCAGCGCGGTATAGTGCAGGTGGTGCGGGCCCGCCCAGATGTAAAGAAAGAACAGCGACCAGAAATGCACGATCGACAGGCGATAGGAATAGACCGGACGTTCAGCCTGTTTCGGCACGAAATAGTACATGATGCCGAGGAACCCGGCGGTCAGGAAAAACCCGACCGCGTTGTGGCCATACCACCACTGCACCATTGCGTCCTGCACGCCCGAGAAAACCTGATAGCTCTTTGAGCCGTACGCCGTAACCGGGATCGAGAGGTTGTTGCCGAGATGCAGCACGGCGACGGTGACGATGAAGGCGAGGTAGAACCAGTTGGCGACGTAGATATGCGGCTCGTGACGCCGGATGATCGTGCCCACGAACACCACCAAATAGGCGACCCACAGCACGGTCAGCCAGATATCCAGATACCATTCGGGCTCGGCATATTCCTTGCCTTGGGTGGCGCCGGTGACGTAGCCCAGTGCCGCCATCACGATCAGAAACTGGTAGGCCCAGAACAGGAGTTCGGCCAACACCGCCCCGCCGAACAGCCGCGCGCGACAGGTTCGCTGCACGACGTAAAGCGACGTGGCGAACAGCGCGTTGCCGCCGAAGGCGAATATCGCGGCCGAGGTGTGCACCGGGCGCAGGCGCCCGAAGGTGGTCCATTCCAGGCCCAGGTTCAGCGCCGGGAACGCGAGCTGCAGCGCGATGAACACGCCGGCCGAGAACGCCACCACGCCCCAGAACACAGTGGCGATGGTGAACTTTCGCACCACGTCTTCGTTGTACGCCGGCGCGCCCGCGCCTTCTGCTTGCGCCAGTGCCCGCGCGCCGTCCGTCTCGTCGTATGCGCGTGCAATCAGCCGGAAGACAAAAAGCACCGCGAAGGCGAATAGGCCGAGACCGAATACATAGATGCCCGCATCAACCGCGCCGGAAGCGAGCGTCAATCCGAGAAGGCCAAGCACGCCGACGAAGGCGCCATACCACCATTTTTCAAGGCCCCGCATTTCAGCCCTCTTCTTCTATGAACCGGATCCGGGTGTATCGTAGGCGACCATGTCGCGATAGGCGTGCCAGCTTGCGTGCGCGAGCAGCGGCAGCACGACCGCCAATCCCAGCAACAGGAGCGCAATGCCTGCCGCGGTGAACTGCACGATCAACGCGCCCCAGCCGACCATCACTTTCCAGTTGACCTGCACGACGTGCAGGCTGGCGGTCATCGCATCCGCGACGCCGACATCGCGGTCCAGCAGCATCGGCACCGACACGACCGAAATCGAAAACACCAGCACCGCCAACACGGCGCCGGTCGCGGTACCGACGATCAGAAACGGGATCGCATCCTTGGACAGCACGACGGTGGCGAGTAGATTGTCGAGCCGCGCCGGCACGGGCCCGAAAAACAGGGCGAAGATTAGCAGCGCCAGCCGTACCCAGAACAATTGGAACAGCATCAGCACCAGGCCCAGCATGGCGATCTGCGATGGGTTCCGGCGCCAAGCGAAAATCGCGTCGCGGAACGTGCATGGCTTGTTCTGTTCCAGGCGGCGGCTGGCCTCGTAGAGACCAACCACGACCAGCGGCCCGACGAACATGAAACCGGCGCCGAGCGGCAGCAACAGGTAAAGAGCGTCGGAGAACCACAAGCCGAGCGTCAATCCCCAACTGATCGCGGCCAGGCACAGACCGTAGCCGAGGCTCACCGTGGGCAGCCGGCGCATATCGCGCCACCCGGCCACCAGCCATTGCCAGGGGCGTTCCGAGCCGATCTCGACGATCCGGGGAACCGCCCGCGCGGCAACAGCCGGAATATCGCTCATCGCCAGGACCTTTTCCCGCTTGCCGCGTCCTCTTGAGGGCGATGCGAATATTTCAGCGCAGGCGAGGAGTCGCTTTGATATATGTCAAGGCGGGCGGGGACACATTTTAATCCTTTGTGAATCCCATGGATTTAGGCTTTACCGGGGAGATTCTTGGTCGGATGCTGGCGCTTTGCCGCGCGGCGGCCGACGCGCATGGCGTCACGCTGGGAACGCTGTTCCTGGCAGGGCTGGCGGGTAGCGCCACGCACTGCGTCGGGATGTGCGGCCCGTTCGTGCTCGGCTTTACCGCCACGCGGCTGGCTGGGCAGCCCGCCGGTCCCGGCGCCGAATTGCGCCGAGCCGTAGGCGCCGCGCTGCTGCCGTATCATCTCGGACGGATCACCACCTACACGCTGCTCGGCGCGATCAGCGCCGCCGCGATCGGCGCCGCCAGCATGTGGACCGGGCCACGCTGGCTGCAAGCCGCATTGCTGTCGGCCGCCGCGCTGGCTTTTTTGTTTGCGTCGCTGGGAACGGCTGTCCGCCTGCTGCCGGAAGGCAAAGGCGCGGGCCCCGCCTGGTGGTGGGACCGCGTCGCACGGTTCGCCGCGCCTTGGGCGGCGCAGCCTTTCGGCTTCAGCGCCTATGCGCTGGGTGTGGCCCTGGGATACCTGCCCTGCGGATTGATCTCCGCGGCCCTTGCGGCCGCGTCCGCGACCGGCAGCGCGCTCGGCGGAGCGCTTGCCATGGCGGCGTTCGCGCTGGGCACGGTGCCCGGGCTGGCCGCCGTCGCTTGGGCGGGGAGCCACGCGGCGCGGCGCTGGCGGCGGGTCGCCGCGCTATTCGCCCCGTTCGTGCTGGCGGCCAACGCGGCGGTCCTGGCGATGATCGCTTTTCGCGCGCTGGGCTGACAGGCGTGCGCCGGCGATGACCGCCGCGCATAACGGGGATTTTAAGTGGATGATGTCTCCGGTATGGACAATACCCAAGCGTGCATGCCATCGCGCCGGCCCGTCCGCCCGGCGGTGCTCCATATCCGCGTCGATGCCGTGGTATGGTGGTCATGGCCCAATGAGACAAGGGTTGCCGGCGCCATGAACGATCGAGCGGCAGCGGATTCGCCGACCGACCCCCGTCCGGGCATGGGGCTGCGGCCCGTCATCAATGTATCGGGCACGGTAACCGTCCTTGGCGCGTCGATCGTGGCGCCGGATGTCGCCGCCGCGACCACGCCGTTTCTGTCCCAATTTGTCGAAATCGGCGACTTGCAGCGTGCGGCCAGCGCCGTGATCGCGAAGGCCTGTGGCGCCGAGGCGGGCTACGTGACGGCCTGTGCGTCGTCGGGCATCACGCTGGCGGTGGCGGGCGCCATGACCGGGTCCGACCTCGCCGCCATCGAGCGCCTGCCCGACACGACGGGCCTGAAGAACGAGGTGGTGGTGCAGACCGGGCATCTGGTCAATTACGGCGCGCCGGTGGAGCAGGCCGTGCGCCTGTCCGGCGCCAGGGTCGTGGCTTTCGGCGCCGCGACCGAGGCGCATGCCTATCAGCTCGCCGGCGCCATCACGCCGCGAACCGCCGCCGCGCTCTACGTCGTGTCGCACCACACCGTGGGATACGGGCAGATTCCACTGGCCGAATTCGTCGCGACATGCCGCGGCAAGGGCGTGCCGGTGATCGTGGACGCCGCCGCGCAGTACGACCTGAAAGCGTTCATCGCGGCGGGCGCGGATATCGCGATCTACAGCGCGCACAAGTTCCTGGGCGGCCTCACGGCGGGCATCGTCGCGGGCAAGCGCGGCTTGGTGCGCGCGGCGTATCTGCAGAACCAGGGCATCGGGCGCGGCATGAAGGTAGGCAAGGAAGGCATCGTCGGCGCGATGGCGGCGCTTCGGGCGTGGGAACAGCGCGACCGCTTGGCCGAACGCGCGGCGCAGGACCGGCACCTGGCGCTGTGGCAGGAGCGCCTGGCGAACATGCCGGGCATCGGCGCTTCGGTTTTGCCCGACCCCAGCGGCAATCCCGTGTCGCGCCTCAAGATCGAAGTCGATCCCGCCAAGGCGAACATCACGGCCTGGGATCTCGCGGACGCGCTGGCCGCGGGCGATCCGCCGATCATGGTGCGCGACTACGAGGCCGACGCCGGCTACATCTTGCTCGATCCCACCTGCCTGCACCCCGGCGAAGCGCAGATCGTCGCCGCGCGATTGGCCGAGGAATGCCAGCGCGCCAGGGCGGGCAAGCCGAAGCGTACGCCGTTCGCCGAGCGCAACCGGCGCCGGCTGGCGAAGCTCCTGAACTGGCCGGACTGACCGCTCAGGGCGCGCCGGCGGGGCGGACCAGCGGCCCCATGTCGCCGTCTTCGCGCAAATGGCAGGCGACGAACCTTCCGGCCGCCGTCTCGCGCAGCGCGGGCTCCTCCGTCTTGCAGCGGGAAAAAGCATATGGGCAGCGCGTGTGGAACCGGCATCCCTGGGGCGGATTGATCGGGCTCGGCACGTCGCCTTCGATCACCAGTCGCTGGCGCTTGGCGCGCGGATCGGGCAGGGGCGCCGCGTCGATCAAGGCCTGGGTATAGGGGTGCAGCGGCGCCTCGAACAGCTCCTGCTTCGGCGCGACCTCGGCGATCTTGCCCAGATACATCACCGCAATGCGGTGGCCGACATGCTCGACCACGCCAAGATCGTGGGAAATGAACAGGTACGTGAGCTTGAATTCGTCCTGCAGGTCCAGCAGCAGGTTCAGAACCTGCGCCTGGACGGACACGTCCAGGGCGGAAACCGGCTCGTCGGCGACGATCAGGGTGGGGTTGACGGCGAGCGCCCGCGCGATGCCCAAGCGCTGGCGCTGGCCGCCCGAAAACTCGAACGGGTAGCGCCGCATGGCGTCGGCGCGCAGCCCCACGCGCTCCAGCACCGCCGCCACGCGCGCCTCGCGCTCGCCCGCCGCCATGGTCTCGAAGTTCTCCAGCGGCTCGGCCACGATGGTGCCGGCGGTGAGCCGGGGATTGAGCGAGGCATAGGGGTCCTGGAACACCATCTGCGCGTTGCGCCGGTACTGGCGCATTTGGTCCTGGTTGAGGCGCGTGATGTCGACGCCGTTCAGCACCACGCGGCCCTCGGTCGGCTCGATCAGGCGCAGCACCAGCTTGCCCACGGTCGACTTGCCGCAGCCCGACTCGCCCACCAGGCACAGCGTTTCGCCGGGGCGGATGAAGAACGACACGCCGTCGACCGCTTTCACCTGGGCGACCGTTCGGCGCAGCACGCCGCGCTGGATCGGGAAATGCTTGCGCAACCCGTCGATTTGCAGGACCGGCGGCTGGGCGGCGGCGGTCATGCGGCCAACACCCGGTCGATTTCCCAGCACGCGGCGACATGACCCTCGCCGGCGACGGACTCGAGCGCCGGCGACTGCTGCTCGCAG